>DASTZO010000034.1:0-6177 GCA_035764265.1 Sphingomicrobium sp. | reverse complement strand
CGGCCTCGGTGCCCGCGAGCCGCGGCCCGACCTCGGTCGTCAGGCCCTCGACGATGTCGAAGGCGATGTCGTCCTTGAGCGCCGCCTCGCGCAGGGCCGCGACCTGCGCTGGAACGCGCTGCGACAACGCAGGGGCGGCGGCCGCGAGCAACAGCGCGGCGAACAGGGTGCGGGTCATGGCCGCGTGCCTAGGACGGCGGGGCCGCGCGAGTCACCCCGCGGTTCGATAAAATCTCCCGCGGGTGCGATCAAAGCAGCCTCATCTGCGCTCCCTCGGGCGGGCGGAACAGGTCGCGGCGCAGCTCGAACTTCGCCTGGCGAAGGCCGTGTTTCTTCGCCGCGATCTCGAAGCGGGTCCGGAGCAGCTCCGCCCACGGCCCTTGCCCCCGCATCCGGCTGAAGAAATTGGGGTCGTTGTCGCGCCCGCCGCGCATCGCGTTGATCGTCGCCATCACCTTGGCGGCTCGGTCCGGGTAATGCTCGTCGAGCCAGGCGCGGAACAAGGGCGCGACCTCGTGGGGCAGGCGGACCGGCAAATAGAAGCCGCCGCTGGCGCCGGCCGCGGCCGCCGCCTCGACGATCGCCTCGAGCTCATGGTCGGTGATCTGCGGCACGACCGGAGCGATGGCGACGCTGCACGGCACTCCGGCCGAGTTCAGCTGGCGGACCGCCTCCAGGCGCTTGCGCGCGCTCGGTGCGCGCGGCTCGAGGGTCCGGGCGATCGCCGGGTCGAGCGAGGTCACCGACACAGCGACGGCGACGATCCCGAGCTCGGCCGCGGGCACCAGCAGGTCGAGGTCGCGCAGCACCCGGTCGGATTTTGTCGTGATGGTGAACGGATGGCGGGTCTCGAGCAGCACCTCGATCACCGAGCGGGTCACCCGCCAGCGCTCCTCGATCGGCTGGTAGGGGTCGGTGTTGGTACCCATCGCGATCGGAGCGCATTCGTAGCCGGGCCGCGACAGCGCCGAATGGAGCAATTGCGCCGCGTTCGGCTTGACGAACAGCCGCGATTCGAAATCCACGCCTGGCGACAAATCGTGGAACGCGTGGGTCGGCCGAGCGAAGCAGTAGATGCAGCCGTGCTCGCAGCCGCGATAGGCGTTGATCGAGCGGTCGAAGCCGATGTCCGGCGAGCTGTTGCGGGTCAGGATCGATTTCGGGTGCTCGATGGTGACGGTCGTGCGCCGCTTCGGCACGCCGTCGAGCGCCTCGACCGTGTCGAGCCAGTCGCCGTCGATCGCGCGCTCCTTCAGGTTGAAGCGCGTGGGAGTGCTGTTGCGCGTTGCTCCGCGCCCGCGGATCGACTCAACCGGCATTCCTCGAGGATAGGCCGGTTGTAGAACATATCAAGAACAAACGCCAGCTTCGCGCTGGCCCGGCTGTGTCCGCGTCAGAACAGGATGACGAGGATGATGATCAGCAGGATCAGTCCACCAAGTCCGATGTACATAGGTCGCTCCTCCAACGACCGCATAAGCGAGCGTGAAGGCGTTGAGTTCCCGGCCCTTATTGGGGCAAATGAGTGCGGCCGGCCGGGAAGGCGGGCCAGCGGTGCTCGACCATCGACTTGAGGGTCGGCGCCTCGGCCCCGGCGATCCCCTGGTAGACCCACATGTTCCGGAACACCGCCGGCACATAATAGCGGGTTTCCCAGTAGGGGATGCTCTCGATCCACAGCAGGGGATCGCCGCGGTCGGGGATCCATGCCCAGCGCGCAACCGGGGTCGGGCCGGCATTGTAGGCGGCCATGATCCGCGGCAGCTGGCCGCCGGTCGCCGACGAGCGCCGCATCTGCTCGATGAAGCTCTGCCCGAACTCGAGGTTGTAGCCGGGGTCGGTGAGGCTCGCCCGCGAATAGGGCAGGTTGCGCGCCCGGGCCATGTTCTGCGCGGTGCCGGGCCTCACCTGCATCAGGCCGACCGCGTCGGCCGGGCTGACGGCGTCGGCGCGGAAGGTCGATTCCTGGATGATGTGGGCGAAGGCCAGCGCCGGGTCGACCCGCCAGCCGGTGATCGGCGCCCAGCGCGGCACCGGGTAGCGGTCGCGCGGGTCGGACACCGCGCCCGGCTGGCCGTTGTGGGCGAGCCAGAACTGAGCGCCGGCCAGGTCGAGCCGCTTGGCGAGCTCGATCAGTCCGTGGTGCTCGGACGGGCGGCCGATCCGCGCCTGGTGGCGCAGCATGTCCTCGGCCAGCCAGCGCTCGCCGATATTGACCAGCTCGAGCGCCCGGCGGACGTTGGGGAGGTTCTCGACCGCCGCCGAATGGTTGTGCGGGTCGGGCGGCAGGCGGGTGTCGAGACCCAGCGTCTCGAGCGCGATCAGCCCGTAGAAGCTCTCGTTGGAGCGCGCCGCCGCCTTGAGCAGGGGAGCGACCGAGCGCGGCCGCCGGCACGCCTGCTCGGACCGCGCCGCCCAATAATAGCCGCCCGCGCCGAGCTCGCGCTCGCGCGACACCGCCGCCACCTCGCGGAACGCGCGCGACGCCGCCTCGCAATCGCCCTGACGCCATGACGCCAGACCGGAAATCCATGCGGAATGGGCGGCCCGGTCGCCGCTCGCCCCGATCCGCCACATATCGGCGAGGCGGCGCGCGTCCTGGTCGCGGCCGAGCTGGTAATAGGCCCAGGCGATCCGTTGCCCGGCCTCGGCCCGGGCGTCGGCGGACAGCAAGAGCGCGGCCTGGAGCAACAGCGCTTCGGCCTCGGGCGCGGCGTCGGCCTTGAGCAGCGGGTCGAGCGCGGCGCGCAGCTGGTCGGCGGCGGGCTCGCCCTGGACCGGTTGCGCGCGCGACCGGCGGGGAGCCGAGCCGAGCCAGGTCAGCGGCCGCTTGGGCACCACCGGCGGGCTGGCCGTCGCACCGCGGGCCAGCGCCATCCGGGCGAGCTGCTCTGCCTGCGGCAGCTCGGGCGCCTCGGCGATCAGCGCCTCGAGCCGGGCGAGGCCGACCACCGGCGAGCCTTTGGCGGTGTACAGCTCGGCCCTGGCGACCGGCGACAGAACGTCACCAGGGAGCAAGGCGATCCCGGCCTCGGCGGCCGCCCAGTCGCCGCCGCGGATGGCGGCGAATACCCCGCGCCAGTCGCGCGGGACCTGGATCGGTGGCACGGCGACTTGAGGCGCCGGCGTGGCGATGACGGGCGTCGGCACGGCTTGCGCCGGCGGGGCCGCGACGGGCTGCGGCTGCCCGGCCGGCGCCGGCGGGCCCGAAATCGGCGCCAGCGGGTCCTGCGCCAGCGCCGGCGAAGCGCACAGCAGGGCGGCAACGGCGAACAGGCGCGGCTTCAAGCCTCTTCCTCCATCAACAGCAGCAGGTCCCGCCAGGCGAGCGCCTTGTCCGACGGCCGGTTGAGCAGGAACCGCGGATGAAAGGTGGCTACCGCGGGAACGCCTTCGATTTTGTGAACATGGCCGCGCGCGGCCGCGAGGGGCTTGCCGAGCAGCGCCCGGGCCGGGGCGTCGCCCAGCAGCAGCACCCGCCTCGGCCTGGCAAGGGCAATATGCTGGCGGGCTATGTCGGCGCATTCGGCGAGCTCGCCGGCGGTCATCCTGGCGCCCGGGGCGTGGAAGCAGGACAGGCTGGCGCTGTAGGCGTCTTCGGCGGAGATGCCGATTGCGGCGAGCATCCTGGTCATCAGCAGCCAGGCTTCGCCGCCGATCGGCCGTCCTTCGGCCGCATCCTCCTGCCCCGGCATCTCGGCGATCAGCATCACGGGGGCCGATTCGTGCCCCTGCGGGAGGACCCGCCTGGTGCCGACACTCCCGAGCGGCAGGGAATCGGCCGTCCCGAGCCAGTCGCGGAACAGGTGCAGGGTCTCCAGCGCCTGGCTGACCGCCCGAGCGGACGGCTCGCGCACGTTGGGCGGCTCGATCTTGCGCTCGAGCCAGTTGCGCGGCTGTTCGGCGACCGCGACGTCGACGCCGGCCTCGAGCCACCAGCCCAAGGCGCTGACGGCCTCGGCCGAGCCGATGCGATTATCCCCACCCATGTGCGGAATCCTCGCGGCCATTGACGGCGCGGTCAAGGAATTGGCAGGGCGGACGAGTCGAACTGTGTTGCCGCCGCGACGAGACGCGACGAGACGCGATGGGCGCGGCGCGAGAGGAGCGGAAGATCGAACGCGAATCCATGCAATACGACGTCGTCGTGGTCGGGGCCGGGCCCGCCGGGCTGACCGCGGCGATCCGCCTCAAGCAGCTGGCGGCGCAAGCCGGGCGGGAAATTTCGGTCTGCGTGCTCGAGAAAGGCAGCGAGGTCGGAGCGCACATCCTGTCCGGCGCGGTGATCGACCCCAAGGCGCTCGACGAGCTGATCCCCGACTGGAAGGCCAAGGGCGCGCCGCTGACCGTTCCGGTGACCGAGAACCATCACTGGGTGCTGACCAGGACGGGCAAGTGGCGGATGCCCGAGTGGATGCTGCCGCCGTTCATGCACAACGACGGCACCTACACTCTGAGCCTGGGCAATTTCTGCCGCTGGCTCGCCGGCCAGGCCGAGGAACTGGGGGTCGAGATCTTCCCGGGCTTCGCGGCGGCGGAAATCCTGTTCCACGACAACGGATCGGTAAAGGGCGTCGCCACCGGCGACATGGGCATCGCCCGCGACGGCTCCCGCCGCCCCGACTATCAGCCGGGGATCGAGCTCCACGCCCGCTACACCTTCTTCGCGGAAGGCGCGCGCGGCCATCTGACCAAGCGGCTGACCGAGATCTTCGACCTGCGCAAGGCCAGCGGCCCGCAAGTTTTCGGTATCGGGATCAAGGAGCTGTGGGACGTTCCTGCGGAACGGCATAAGCCCGGGCGGGTGATCCACAGCCAGGGCTGGCCGCTCGACGACGCGTGGGGCGGGGGCTTCCTCTACCACCAGGAGAACAGCCAGGTTGCCTTGGGGTTCGTGATCGCGCTCGACTACGACAACCCGTATCTGTCGCCGTTCGACGAGTTCCAGCGCTGGAAGACCCATCCCGCGATCCGCGCCGAGATCGAGGGCGGCCAGCGCGTCTCCTACGGCGCCCGGGCGATCAACGAGGGCGGCTGGCAGGCGATCCCCGAGCTGGTGGTCCCCGGCGGGGCGCTGGTCGGCTGCTCGGCGGGGTTCGTCAACGTGCCGCGGATCAAGGGGACCCACACGGCGATGAAGTCGGCGATGCTGGCCGCCGAGGCGGCGTTCGAGGCCATTTTGTCCGATCGCCGCGGCGACCGGCTGGATTCCTATCCGGAGGCGCTGCGCTCGAGCTGGGTCGACAAGGAGCTGCGCCTGGTCCGCAACGCCCAGCCGGCGGTGGCGCGCTGGGGCGGACTGCTCGGCACGCTGTACGCCGGGCTCGACATGTGGCTCGGTCAGCTCGGCATCGCCTTGCCGTGGACCCTGAGGCACCATGCCGACCATACGCGCCTCAAGCGCAAGGAGCATGCGCGGCCAATCGCCTATCCGAAGCCCGACGGGGTGCTGACGTTCGACCGATTGTCGTCGGTGTTCATCTCCAACACCAATCATGAGGAGGACCAGCCGGTTCACCTGACGCTCAAGGACGCCGACATACCCACGGCGATCAACCTGCCGGTCTATGCCGGTCCCGAGCAGCGTTACTGCCCGGCGAGCGTTTACGAGTTTGTCGAGAGTGGAAACGGCGAGATGCGGCTCCAGATCAACGCCCAGAACTGCGTCCACTGCAAGACCTGCGACATCAAGGACCCGACGCAGAACATCAACTGGGTGACACCCGAGGGCGGAGGAGGGCCCAACTATCCCAACATGTAGATGGATCGCCAGGTCATTGACGGCAACGCCGGTGTTGGCGGCGGCGCTGGCCGCCGCGCCGGCGGCGGCGCGCAACCCCGCCACCGACAACCCGGCATGGACTTATGTCCAGGCGCGGGCCGCGGCGATGAGCGGCGAGCACCGGCGCTCGGCCGAGCTGCTCGCGGCGCTGGCCGAGATGAACGCCAACGACGCGACCATCAACCGCAAGGCGCTCGCCGAAGCGATCAGCGCCGGCAACATGGAGCTGGCCCTGCGCCTCGCCCGCAGGCTGCCGCAGGCCAGGCTGCCGGTCGACGCCCGGCTGCTGCTGATCGCCGAGGAGCTGAAGCGCGGCCGCTCCGACCTCGCCATCGGCTATTTGTCGGGGCCGCTCGACGAAGGCAGCCTGTCGTTCTTCGCGCCGCTCCTGACCG
>DASTZO010000033.1:0-9343 GCA_035764265.1 Sphingomicrobium sp. | reverse complement strand
CGCGCAGCGGCCCGAGGTGGAGCGGCCGGATCGCCTCGAGCACGTCGTCGGCGTTCTGCACCAAAGTCGCACCTTCGCGGATCAGCAGGTTGCAGCCCTGCGCGCGCGGATCGAGCGGCGAGCCGGGGACCGCCATCACCTCGCGCCCCGCCTCGGCGGCGATCCGGGCGGTGATCAGCGAGCCCGAGCGCGGCGCCGCCTCGACCACCACCGTGCCGAGGCCGAGCCCGGCGATGATCCGGTTGCGGTACGGGAAATGGCGCGCCCGCGGCTCTGTGCCCGGCGGCATTTCGGCGAGCACCAGCCCGCGCTCGAACAGCGCTTGCTGCCGCTCCTTGTTCTCGGGCGGGTAGAAAATGTCGATTCCGCCGGCGACCACGCCGATGGTGCCGCTGTCGAGCGCTCCGTCGTGGGCGGCGCTGTCGATGCCGCGGGCGAGGCCGGACACGACCACCGCCCCCTGCTGCCCGAGACCGTGGGCGAGGCCGCGGGCGAAGCGGCACGCCGCGGCCGACGCGTTGCGCGCGCCGACGATCGCGACCGCGGTGCGCTCGAGCAGGCTCAGCTGCCCCTTGGCCATCAGCAGCGGCGGCGCATCGTCCATCTCGGCCAGCAGCCGAGGGTAGAGCCCCTGCCCCAGGGTCACGTAGCGCGCCCCGAGGCTCTCGACCCGCTCGATCTCGCGCTCGGCGTCGGCGCGGCCGAACAGGCTCGGCGCCCGCCCGCCGCCGCGCCTTGCCAGGTCCGGGACCGCGGCCAGCGCCGCCGCGGCATCGCCGAAGCGGGCGATCAGCTGCCGGAAGGTGATCGGGCCGATGCCCGGCGAGCGGACCAGCCGCAGGCGATCGATCAGGTCGCCGCTCAAGCCCTTTGCTTTCCGATGCGGGGCTCGGTGCCGGCCCTCAGCCGGGCGATATTCACTCGGTGCTTCCACAGCACGAGCAATGCGAAACCGAGCAGCATCGGAAACAGATAGTCGGGGCCGAGCACCGCCGCGCTGACCGGCGCGCTGAGCGCGGCGGCGATTCCGGCGACCGACGAGATTCGAACCGCGGCCAGAAGTGCGAGCCACACCAGCGCGTAGATCAATGCGGCAATCGGCAGCAGCGGGACCAATATTCCAAGCAGGGTCGCGACTCCCTTGCCGCCCTTGAAGCGCAGCCAGGCCGGGTAAAGATGGCCGAGCAGCGCTCCCGTGGCGGCGAACATCTCGCTGCCCGGGCCGAACAGTCGGCGGGCGAGCAGCACTGCGGCGGCGCCCTTGAGCGCGTCGAGCAGCAGGGTGGCGGCGGCCAGCCCCCTGCCGCCGGCGCGAAGGACGTTGGTCGCGCCGATATTGCCCGAGCCGACGTCGCGCACGTCGCCCTTGCCCGCGAGCCGCGTCAGCAGCAGCCCGAACGGGATCGACCCGAGCAGGTAGCCGAGCAGCCAGGCAAGGAGCAGGTCGGCGGTCATCGACGGCACTCGGGAAGATCAGAACATTGCAACGACTTTTCCCATTCCGTTCGGGCTGAGCGAAGTCGAAGCCCTGCCCTTCTCCCCGTGTAGAAAGAAAGTCAGTCCCTCGACAAGCTCGGGACGAACGGCGTTAAAGGCGCGCAATGAATCCAGCCGCTCCCATCCTCTTCTTCGATTCCGGGGTCGGCGGCCTGTCGGTGCTCACACCGACGCGCGCGCTGCTGCCGAGCGCTCCCTTCGTCTACGTCGCCGACAACGCCGGCTTCCCCTACGGCGAGCGCAGCGAAAGCGACATCGCGTCGCGCATCCCGGCGCTGCTCGGGCGGGTGGTCGAGCGGTTCCGCCCCCGACTCGCGGTGATCGCCTGCAACACCGCCTCGACCATCGCGCTGGACACGGTCCGCTCGGCGCTCGAGCTGCCGGTGGTCGGCACGGTGCCGGCGATCAAGCCGGCGTCCGAAATGTCGAAGACCCGGGTGATCGGCGTGCTCGGCACCCAGGCGACCGTCCGCCAGCCCTACGTCGACGACCTCGCCGCCCGCTTCGCTTCCGACTGCAGGGTGATCCGCCACGGCTCGCCCGAGCTGGTCGAGCTGGCCGAGGCCAAGCTTGCCGGCGACGAGGTCGCGCTCGATGCGGTCCGGGCCGCCGTGCAGCCGATGTTCGACGCCGGGCACGGCCAGGACATCGACGTCGTCGTCCTCGCCTGCACCCATTTCCCCCTGCTCGGCGACGAGCTGCGGGCGGCCTTCCCGGGCGTCGCGCTGGTCGGCGGCGGCCCCGGGATCGCCCGCCGCATCGCCTGGCTGACGCGCGAACAGCCGTGGCCCGCAGAGCCTTCGGGCGGAATCGCATTGTTCACCGGCGCTGCTCCGAACGGGGCGCTTCGCGAATCGCTGGCCGGATTTGGCCTCGAGGACGTCCGCGCACTGTGAGCTGTTGCGAGTCGTTCGCAATGGAAATGAACGACCTCCAAAGCTAAAGGGCGCGGCGAGAGCCAGGGAAGCGCCGAAACCGTTGGACTACGACCGCATCTTCCAGTCTGCGATCGACCGCCTTCACGACGAAGGCCGCTACCGCGTGTTCATCGACATCCTCAGGACCAAGGGCTCGTTCCCCGATGCGCGCTGCTTCGCCGGCCACAACGGCCCCAAGCCGATCATCGTCTGGTGCTCGAACGACTATCTCGGGATGGGGCAGCACCCGGCGGTGGTCGAGGCGATGGAGACCGCGCTCCACGACGTCGGCGCCGGTTCCGGCGGCACCCGCAACATCGGCGGCAACACCCACTACCATGTCGACCTCGAGGCCGAGCTCGCGGCGCTCCACGGCAAGGAGGCGGCGCTACTGTTCACCTCGGGCTACGTGTCGAACGAGGCGGCGCTCTCGACCCTCGGCAAATTGCTCCCCGGCTGCGTGATCTTCTCCGACGAACTCAACCACGCCTCGATGATCGCCGGGATCAAGAACTCGGGCTGCGAGAAACGCGTGTTCCGCCACAACGACCTTGCGCACCTCGAGCAGCTGCTGAGCGAAGCCGATTCCGACGCGCCCAAGCTGATCGCGTTCGAGAGCGTCTATTCGATGGACGGCGACATCGCCCCGATCGCCAGCATCTGCGACCTCGCCGAGCGCTACGGAGCGCTGACCTATCTCGACGAGGTCCATGCGGTCGGGATGTACGGCGAGCATGGCGGCGGCATCTCGGAGCGCGACGCGGTCGCCGACCGAATCACCCTGATCGAGGGCACGCTCGGCAAGGCGTTCGGGGTGATGGGCGGCTACATCGCCGCCGACCGCAACATCGTCGACTGCATCCGCAGCTATGCGCCGGGCTTCATCTTCACCACCTCGCTGTCGCCGGTGCTGGTCGCCGGGGCGCTGGCGAGCGTTAGGCACCTCAAGCAGTCGTCCGTCGAGCGCGAGGCCCAGCACCAAGCCGCGGCTCAGCTCAAGGCGAGGTTCCGGGACGCGGCCCTGCCGCTGATGCCGAGCGTCACGCACATCGTCCCGCTGCTGGTCGGCTGCCCGGTCAAGGCCAAGCGGATCAGCGACATATTGCTCGCCGAGTACGGGCTCTACGTCCAGCCGATCAATTACCCGACCGTCCCGCGCGGCACCGAGCGGCTGCGCTTCACGCCCGGCCCCTGCCACACCGCCGCGATGATGGACGAGCTGACCGCGGCGCTGGTCGAGATCTGGGACCGGCTGGAGCTCAAGCTCGCCGCCTGAGGCGCTGCTGCCACTGGCGAATCCGCGGGGCTTGGCCTAGGCATTGGCCATGCGCATCGCCCTTGCTTCCGACCATGCCGGCTTTGCCCTTAAACGGGAGCTGGCCGCCTGGCTGAGCGAGCTCGGCTACGAGGTCGCCGACCTTGGCACCAACGACACCGAAAGCGTCGATTATCCGGAATTCGGAGCCAGGCTCGCCAATGCCGTCGCGACCGGCGCGGCCGAGCGCGGGATCGCCGTCTGCGGCTCGGGCATCGGCATCTCGATCGCCGTCAACCGCAACCCCAAGTGCCGCTGCGCGCGGGTCGACGAGCCGGTCTCCGCGGCGCTCGCCCGCGAGCATAACGACGCCAACGTGCTGGCCTTGGGCGGGCGGCTGATCGGCAGCGACATGGCCAAGGCCTGCGTCGCCGCCTTCCTCGGCACCGACTTCGCCGGCGGCCGCCACCAGCGGCGGGTCGACCAGCTCTCTTCCCTTTTGCAGGACAGCGACTGATGGCCAGCGCCGCCAAGTTGAACGAGGTTCAGCCCGAAGGCTTCTTCACCCGCCGCCTCGCCGACGCCGACCCGGCGGTCGCCGACGCGGTCCGCGACGAGCTAAGCCGCGAGCAGACCCAGATCGAGCTGATCGCGTCGGAGAACATCGTCAGCCGGGCGGTGCTCGAGGCACAGGGCTCGGTGCTGACCAACAAATATGCCGAGGGCTATCCGGGCCGCCGCTATTACCAGGGCTGCGAGCCGTCCGACGCGGTCGAGACGCTGGCCATCGAGCGGGCGAAGCAATTGTTCGGCTGCGGCTTCGCCAACGTCCAGCCGCACTCGGGCGCGCAGGCCAACGGGGCGGTGATGCTGGCGCTGTTGAAGCCCGGCGACACGATCCTCGGAATGAGCCTCGCGGCGGGCGGTCACCTGACCCACGGAGCTCCGCCCGCCCAGTCGGGCAAATGGTTCAACGCCATCCAGTACGGGGTCCGCCCCGACGACCACCGGGTCGATTTCGACGAGGTCGAGCGGCTGGCCCGCGAGCACAAGCCCAAGCTGATCATCGCCGGCGGATCGGCCTATCCGCGCCATTTCGACTTCGCCCGCTTCCGGGCGATCTGCGACGAGGTCGGGGCGATCCTGATGGTCGACATGGCCCATTTCGCCGGGCTGGTCGCGGCCGGCGAGCATCCGAGCCCGTTCGGCCACGCGCATGTCGTCACCACCACCACCCACAAGACGCTGCGCGGCCCGCGCGGCGGCATGGTGCTGACCGATGACGAGGCGATCGCCAAGAAGATCAACTCGGCCGTCTTCCCCGGCCTCCAGGGCGGGCCGCTGATGCACGTCATCGCCGCCAAGGCGGTCGCGTTCGGCGAGGCATTGAAGCCCGGCTTCAAGACCTATGCCAAGGCGGTGATCGCCAATGCCAAGATGCTCGCGGGACGGCTGAAGGAGCGCGGCGCGGACCTCGTCGCCGGCGGCACCGACACGCATCTGGCGCTGGTCGACCTGCGGCCGCTCAAGCTCACCGGCCGCGACGCCGACGAGAGCCTCGAGCGCGCCGGGATCACCTGCAACAAGAACGGCGTCCCGTTCGACCCGCTGCCGCCGGTGCAGACCAGCGGAATTCGCGTCGGCTCGCCGGCCGGCACCACCCGCGGCTTCGGCGAGGCCGAGTTCAGGGACATCGCCGACATGGTCGCCGACGTGCTCGACGGGCTCGGGGCGAACGGTCTCGAGAACAACGGCGCGGTCGAGCGCGAGGTCAACGGCCGCGTCCGCGAGCTCTGCGCCCGTTTCCCGATCTACCAGGATTAGGCGGTGCGCTGCCCGTTCTGCGCCCATGAAGACAGCCAGGTAAAAGACAGCCGCCCGAGCGAGGACGGCGCCGCGATCCGCCGCCGCCGCCAGTGCGAGGCGTGCGGGGCGCGCTTCACCACCTTCGAGCGGGTCCAGCTGCGCGACCTGACCGTGGTCAAGAAGACCGGCGAGCGCGAGCCGTTCGACCGCGCCAAGCTCGAGCGCTCGATCGCCATCGCCTGCCGCAAGCGCGATATCGCCCCCGACCGCATCGAGCGGCTGGTGTCGAGCATCCAGCGCCAGCTCGAGACCCGCGGCGACGAGGTCCAGGCAGTGCAGATCGGCGAGGCGGTGATGGACGGTTTGAACGCCATCGACCACGTCGCCTACATCCGCTTCGCCAGCGTCTACAAGGACTTCACCGAGCCCGGCGACTTCGCCGACATCGCCGGCAAGGTCGGCGAGCAGCCGCCGGCGCGCGCCGAACCCAGGCGCAAGGCGGAACCGCCCCCGGCCGAGGACAAGCTGCTCTAGTTGACCGAACTCAACAGGGTGAAGCGCGGGATGGCGATGTCGAACGCATTGCCGTCCTCGTCGACCATCCGGTAGCTGCCGCTCATCGACCCGGACGGGGTGTCGAGCGGGCAGCCCGAGACATAATCGAAGCTCCCGCCCGGGGCGATCAGCGGCATCTCGCCGACCACGCCCTCGCCGTGGACCTCGTGGACGGTGCCGCGGCCGTCGATGATCCGCCAGCTCCGCGACAGCAGCTGGACCGCGCGGTCGGAGCCGTTCTCGATCCGCACATGGTACGACCAGAACCAGCGCTCGGACGAGGGGTCCGACTGCTCGGCGAGATAGCTGACCGCGACCCGCACCGAGATGTCGCGGGTCGTCGCCACATTGGGGAACAGCATCGCCATCGTGTCGGTCGCGGTCACGAATCGAACGCTAGGCGAGCGCGCGGCTCCAAACAACCGCAGATCTAATCGAGTCCGCCCGCCCGCCGCAGCCGGTCGACCAGCCGCTCCCGGGCCTCGCCGAGCACCACCGATTTCTGGGTCAGCAGGTCGCGCATCAGGAAATGGCCGGTGAGGTCGAGGCCGTGGGCGATGTCCGTCCAGCTCGCCGCCCCGCCCTCGCGCACGAAGCGCGGCAGCGGCAGCAATTTGCCGGCATAGGGCTCCGCTTGCGCGGCGCTGACCGCCCGGCCCGAGCCCGGGCTGACGGCGACCAGGTCGTCCTTCGTGCCGGTCACCGCGCAAGTCTCCAGGTCGAGCCCGAAGCCGAGCTCGGCGAGCAGCAGCAGCTCGTAGCGCACCAGCGCCGCGCCCCAGCCGCTCGCCGACGGCGCCGCCTCGATCGCCGTGAGCAGTGCGTCGAGCGCCGAGTACAGCCGCGGGTACGGCTGGCCCTCGGGGAGCGCGGTGGCGGTCAGCGCGGTCGCCCATTCGATCGCCGCGGCCGGCAGCGGCTCGCCGAGCAGCGGGGCGCGGCTGTGGACGAGCTCGACGCTCGCCTGCGGCAGCTGGCTGTCGGTCCGGGCGCTCAGGGTCGCCGCGACCAGGTTCCCGGCGATCAGCACCGGCCGCATCCGCCGCCCTCGGGCGCCGCGGACATAGGCCGCCTGGAGCCCGTGCTCGGCGGTCAGCAGCCGGACCACCGCGCCATGCTCGCCGTGGGCGCGCAGCGCGCAGACGATCGCCGGAACATCGATGCGCACTAGTTCCTCCCCAGCCCAGGCTGGGAAGGGGGACCATCGAACGCAGATTCGATGGTGGAGGGGTAACAGGCGCCGGTGCCGATGACCCCTCCACCAGCTGCGCTGGTCCCCCTCCCCATCGCCTTGCGATAGGGAGGAACTTTAGGCTCCTCACCCACGCGGATGGAAATAATCGTAGAGCTGGCGCGCCATCGCCTTGCTGATCCCGGGCGCCCGCTCGAGGTCGTCGAGCGCGGCGCCCTTGACCGCCCGGGCGGTGCCGAAGTGCATCAGCAGAGCCCGCTTGCGGTTGGGGCCGATGCCCGGGACATCGTCGAGCGTCGAGGTGGTCAGGCTCTTCGACCGCTTCGCGCGGTGGGTGCCGATGGCGAAGCGGTGCGCCTCGTCGCGGAGCCGCTGCAAATAGAACAGGAGCGCCGAATTGGGCGGCAGGGTCAGCTCGCGCCCGCCGGGCAGATGGAAGGTTTCGCGCCCGGCGTTGCGGTCGGGCCCCTTGGACACGGCGATCACCGGGATGTCGTGGACCCCGGCATTCTCCATCATCTCGCAGGCGGCCGACAATTGCCCCTTGCCGCCGTCGATGATCAGCAGGTCGGGCCATTCGCCGCTCGCCCGGTCGGGATCCTCCTTCTCGAGCCGGGCGAAGCGCCGCTCGAGCACCTCGCGCATCATCGCGAAATCGTCGCCCGGAGCGGTCTCGGGCCGCTTGATGTTGAACTTGCGATAGTTGTTCTTGCGGAAGCCCTCGGGCCCGGCGACGATCATCGCCCCGGTCGGGCTGGTGCCCATGATGTGGCTGTTGTCATAGACCTCGATGCGCCTGGGCACGTCGGGCAGCTCGAACGTGTCGGCGAGCTCGCGAAGCACTTTCGCCTGCGAGGTGGTCTCCGCCATCCGCCGCTCGAGCGCTTCCTCGGCGTTGCGCCGCGCCTGCTCGATCAGCTTCGCGCGCCCCCCGCGCCGGGGCTGGTCGATCGACACCTTGTGGCCGGAGCGCTCGCACAGCGCTTCCTCCAGCAGCTCCCGATCCGGGAGCTCGCGGTCGACCAGGATCCGCCGCGGCGGCGGCATGTCCTCGTAGAACTGGACGAGGAAGCTCGACAGCACTTCGGCCTCGGGAACGTCGGCGGTGTGCGCCGGGAAGAACGCCCGATGGCCCCAGTTCTGGCCGCCGCGGATGAAGAAGGCCTGGATGGACATCGCCCCGGCCTTGCAGGCGAGCGCGAAGATGTCGCCGTCGCCCAGCCCCTCGGCGTGGACCGTCTGGCTGCCCTGGATGTAGGTCAGAGCGCGCAGCCGGTCGCGGTAGACCGCGGCCAGCTCGTAATCCTGCGCCTCGGCGGCCTCGGCCATCGCCTTGCCGAGCCGCGCCTGGACGCCGGTCGACTTGCCGGCCAGGAACGCCTTCGCGTCCTCGACCAGCGCCGCATAATCCGCCTCGCCGATGCGGCCGACGCACGGCGCCGAGCAGCGGCGGATCTGGTAGAGCAGGCACGGCCGCGAGCGGTTGGCGAAAAAGCTGTCGGAACAACTTCTTAAAAGGAAGAGCTTCTGCAGCGCGTTAAGTGTTCGAGTGACCGACCCGGCGCTCGCGAACGGCCCGTAATAATGGCCCCTTTTGACGTTGCGGGCGCCGCGGTGCTTCTGGACCCGTGGGAACGGGTGGTCCTCGCGCAGCAGGATGAACGGGAAGCTTTTGTCGTCGCGCAGCAGCACGTTGTACGCCGGGCGATAGCGCTTGATCAGCTGCGCCTCGAGCAGCAGCGCCTCGGCTTCGTTGTTGGTGGTGACGATCGTCATCGACCGCGTCTGCGCCACCATCCGCTGGAGCCGCTTCGACAGGTTCTTGACCTGGGTATAGTTGGTGACGCGAGATTTCAGCGCGCGCGCCTTGCCGACGTACAGCACCTCGCCCTTGGCGTCGTGCATCCGGTAGACGCCCGGCTTGGGCTTCAAGGTGCGCACGACCTCGCGGATCGCCGCCACCCCGGCCTCGAGATCGGGCTGCGCCGATCCCTTCAAGGCATAAGTCGCGCGCTCCTCGTGGAAGCGCTCGGCGCCCTTGGGATGCGGCGGGGTTCCGGCGGGAGTGCGGGCCATTCGCGCGGAGATAGGCAAACAAGCGGTGTTCGTCATCCGTCGACC
>DASTZO010000032.1:0-7039 GCA_035764265.1 Sphingomicrobium sp. | reverse complement strand
TGCCGACTGCCAGGCGATCGAGCTCATCGCGATCGCCCGCGGGAGCAGCTCCGGCGGAACGATGTTGGGAGCGATCGCGGTCATCGCCGGGCCGACGAAAACCCGGGCGATGCCATGCAGAGCGGCGAGGCCGAACAAGAGCGGCAGAGTCAGCAGGTCGCTCGCGGTGCACCAGGCGAGCGTCAGGGCGACGGCCATGTCGATGCCGTTGGCAAGCCGGGCGACGGTCCGCCGCTCGAACCGGTCGGCGACCCAGCCGGCGAGCGGGGTCAGAAGGGCGAGCGGGACGAACTGGGCAAGACCGAGCAGACCGAGCTGCAGCGACGCCTGGCGGATCGACATGCCATAGTCGGCGCGGGCGACGTCGTAGACCTGGTAGCCGATGATCACGACCATCCCCATGGTCGCGAGCACCGCGGTGAACCGCGCCGCCCAGTAGAGCCGGAAATCCGGGATCGCGAGCGGCGACTGACTCACGCGCGCTTAGCCGCCGAGGAATTCGAGCAGGTCGGCGACCAGCCGGTCCTTGTGGCTGGCGAACAGGCCGTGGGCGGCGTCGTCATATTCGATCAGCCGGGAGCCGGGGATCGCCTCGGCGGCGGCGCGCGCGGTCAGGTCGATCGGCACCGTGCGGTCGTCGACGCCGTGGATGATCAGGGTCGGCATCGAGAAGGCGTCGAGGTCCGGCCGGAAGTCGGTCTCCGAGAAGGCCCGGACGCAGGCGAGGGTCGGCCACAGGCCGGCGTTCATCGCCTGGCGCCAGGCGTCGTCGAGCACGGCGTCGCTGACTGGCGTCGTCCACGAAACGCCGAAGAAGTCCTTGAAAAAGGCGCGGAAGAAGGCGGCGCGGTCCTTGCGGATGCCGCCGATCATGCCGTCGAACACGTCCCTGGGAGCGCCCTCGGGATGGTCGTCGGTTTGGAGCAGATAGGGCACCACCGACCCGATCAGGACCGCGTGGCTGACCTGGTGGGCACGCTGGCGCGACAGGAAGCGGGCGACCTCGCCGCCGCCCATCGAGAAGCCGGCGAGGGCGATCGGCTGGCCGATCCCCGCCTCCTCGAGCACTGCGGCGACGTCGTCGGCGAACGTGTCGTAATCGTAGCCGCCCCACGGCTGGTCGGAGCGGCCGAAGCCGCGGCGGTCGTGGGCGATCGCCCGATAGCCGTTTTCGGCCAGCGCCAGCGCGGCGTCGTCGAACGTGTCGCTGGAAAGCGGCCAGCCGTGGATTAGCACGACCGGGCGGCCCTGGCCCCAATCCTTGTAATAGATCCGGGTCCCGTCCCGGGCGGTCGCGTAGGGCATATGTCCTCCTGTTCCCCGCCCCCTTATCCTGCAAGCGACGCCCCTAGGACAAAGCGGAGCGATTCGCTAACGGTCGAGGATGGCCAAGCCGAGGACCCGCTACGTGTGCCAGGCCTGCGGGTCGGTGAGCAGCCGCTGGCAGGGCCAGTGCGCCGATTGCGCCGAGTGGAACACGTTGGTCCAGGAAGCGGCCGAAGTGTCGAGCATCTTCGCCGCCAAGCACAATCTGCGCGGCGGCGGCCGGACCATCGAGCTGGTCGGGCTCGACAGCGAGGCCGCGCTGCCGGCCCGCTTCGCGACCGGGATCGCCGAGTTCGATCGGGCGGTCGGCGGCGGCATCGTGCCGGGATCGGCGATGCTGGTCGGCGGCGACCCGGGCATCGGCAAGTCGACGCTGCTTCTCCAGGTCGGCGCCAGGCTCGCCGAGCAGGGGCAGGGCGTGGTTTATGTGTCGGGCGAGGAATCGGCCGAGCAGATCCGGCTGCGCGCGGTGCGGCTGGGGCTCGGCAAGTCGCCGGTCCGGCTCGCGGCCGCGACTTCGGTGCGCGACATCCTGACCACGCTCGAGGGCGCGCCGCCGGCGCTGCTGGTGATCGATTCCATCCAGACCATGCACTCCGACCTGATCGAGGGGGCGCCGGGGACGGTCAGCCAGGTCCGCGCCTCGGCCCAGGAGCTGGTGCGCTTCGCCAAGGAGCAGGGCAGCGCGGTGGTGCTGGTTGGCCACGTCACCAAGGACGGCGCCATCGCCGGCCCGCGGGTGCTCGAGCACATGGTCGACACGGTGCTGAGCTTCGAGGGCGAGCGCAGCCACCAGTACCGGATCCTTCGGGCGATGAAGAACCGCTTCGGCGGCACCGACGAGATCGGCGTGTTCGCGATGGAGGAAGCGGGGCTGAGCCAGGTCCCCGACCCGTCGGCTTTGTTCCTCACCCGCCGCTCCGAGCCGGTGTCGGGCACCAGCGTCTTCCCGGCGTTGGAGGGCACCCGGCCGGTGCTGGTCGAGATCCAGGCGCTGACGGTTCGGCTGGCGAGCGGCGCGACCCCGCGGCGCGCGGCGGTCGGCTGGGATTCGGGCCGGCTGGCGATGATCCTCGCGGTGCTGGAGGCGCGCTGCGGGCTGAGCTTCGCGACCGCCGAAGTCTATCTGAACGTCGCCGGCGGGTACCGGCTGTCGGACCCGGCCGCCGACCTCGCCGTCGCAGCCGCCTTGGTATCGGCTCTCGCAGAACGCCCGGTGCCGGGCGAGTGCGTGGTGATCGGCGAGATCGCGCTGTCGGGCGAGGTGCGGCCGGTCGCGCACGCGGCGCTCAGGCTTAAGGAATCGGCCAAGCTCGGCTTCGAGACCGCCTGGGTTCCGCCCGGGATCAAAAGCGGCAGCGGCATCGCGCTCGCCGAGTTCGCCAATCTGCGCGCGCTCGCCGACCATATCCTCGGCCGCTAATCCGGGCTGGCGAAGCGGCGGATAGCCCGCTAGCCGCAGCGCGATGAGCGCGCTCGACATCTTCGTCATCCTGCTGCTGGGCGGCGGAGCGATCATCGGATTCGTCCGCGGCTTCGTCCACGAGGTGCTGTCGCTGTTCGCCTGGGTGGTCGCGATCGCCATGCTCAAGCTGTTCCACACCCAGCTGTCGGAGGGGCTGACCGACCCGGTCGGGACCGCGCCCGGCGCCGCGGTGGTCGCCTTCGCCCTGCTGTTCGTACCCAGCTTCGTGTTGGTCAAGCTGCTCGCCCGCTCGATCGGCGGCAAGACCAGGAAGTCGCTGCTCGGCCCGGTCGACCGGGTGCTCGGCGGCGGCTTCGGGATGATCAAGGGGTTGCTCGGGGCGACCCTGTTCTTCCTGCTCGCCAACCTTGCCACCGACATGCTCTACGGCCCCGAGGCCGAGCGGCCCGAGTGGATGACCAGCTCGCGGACCTATCCCTTGCTCAACGCGAGCGGCCTGGCGATCGTCGACTGGGTCGAGGCGCGGCGGCTCAGGCCCAAGGCGGTGGGCGAGGAATGATCCGGCTATACGACACGATGGCGCGGGAGAAGCGCGAGTTCGTGCCCGGCGACCCCAGGCGCATCACCATGTATGTGTGCGGGCCGACGGTCTACGGGCGAGCGCACATCGGCAACGCCCGCCCGGCGGTGGTGTTCGACACGCTCGCCCGGCTGATCCGCCACCAGTTCGGCGACGACTGCCTGGTCTACGCGCGCAACGTCACCGACGTCGACGACAAGATCATCGCCGCGGCGGACAAGGAAGGCATCGAGCCGGCGGCGGTCACCGAGCGCTACGAGCGGCACTACAACGAGGACATGGGCGCGCTCGGCGTCCGCGACCCCGACATCGCGCCGCACGCGACCGCCGAGATCGGGCCGATGGTGGCGATGATCGAGCGGCTGGTCGAGCTCGGCCACGCTTACGAGGCGGAAGGCCACGTGCTGTTCCACGTCCCGTCGGACCCGGAATACGGCGCATTGAGCCGCCGCGACCGCGACGCGATGGTCGCCGGGGCGCGGGTCGAGGTCGCCCCGTACAAGCGCGACCCGGCCGATTTCGTGCTGTGGAAGCCGAGCGACGCGGGCGTGATCGGCTGGGACTCGCCGTGGGGCCGCGGGCGGCCGGGCTGGCACATCGAATGCTCGGCGATGATCCGGGCGCATCTCGGCGAGACGATCGACATCCACGGCGGCGGGCTCGACCTCATTTTTCCGCACCACGAGAACGAAATCGCGCAGAGCCGGACCGCGCACGGCGGCAAGCCGCTCGCGCGCTACTGGGTGCACAACGGCTTCGTCGACATGGGCGCCGAGAAGATGTCGAAGTCGCTCGGCAACATCGTCACCGTCGGGGAGCTGCTGGAGCAGGGGCACCGCGGCGAGACGCTGCGGCTGGCGCTGCTGTCTGCGCACTACCGCCAGCCGCTCGGCTGGACCGAGGCGGGGATCGCCCAGGCGAAGACGATGCTCGACCGGCTCTTCCGGGCAGCGGGCGATGTGGCGCCGGGGGAAATCGATGACGGAGTGCTCGAGGCGCTTGCCGACGATCTCAACACGCCGCTGGCGCTGACCCGGCTGATGGCGATCGATGATCCGGGGGCGGTCAAGGCGAGCGCGGCGCTGCTCGGCTTGCTCGAACAGGATGCGGAAGCCTGGTTCCGCGGGGATTCGAGCGGAATGGACGTCGAGGCGCGGATCGCCGAGCGCGCCGCGGCCAAGAGCCGCCGCGACTTCGCGACCGCGGACCGAATCCGCGACGAGCTGAAAGCCGAGGGGATCGTCTTGGAAGACGGGCCGGGCGGCACCACCTGGCGCAGGGAATGAACGCGCCGCTGTACACCATCGAGATCCTGCGGCTGGCGGGGTCGCTGCCCGATCCGGCGCACCTCGAGCGGGTCGACGGGGCGGCGCAGCTGCGCTCGCCGACCTGCGGCAGCACGGTGCGCACCGAGGTGCGGATGGACCGTGGCGTCGTCGGCGCGATTTCGCAGCAAGTGCGGGCGTGCGCGTTCGGCCAGGCCGCCGCGGCGCTGGTCGCGCAGCACGCGGTCGGGCGGAGCCGGGACGAGGTCGCGGCGATGCTCGCCGGCCTGAGCGAGTGGCTCGAGGGAGCGCGCGACGAGCCCGGCGGCTGGGGGCTCGAGGCGCTCGCGCCGGCGCGGCCGCGGACCTCGCGGCACGGGGCGATCGTGCTGCCGCTACGGGCGCTGATCGCGGCGATCGAGGATACGGGAGCTTGAACCAGGCCGAAGTCGCGGCGACCGGCGGGATGCTTCTCAACGGCGCCTTCATGCTCGGCGCGGCGCTGCTGTTCGTCACCCTGTTCCGCAAGCTCGGCCTCGGCGCGACGCTGGGCTACATCGTCGGCGGGGCGGTGATCGGCCCCTATGCGCTCGGCTTGATCGGCGACCCCGAGGCGGTGATGCGGGTGTCCGAGATCGGCATCGCCTTCCTGCTGTTCCTGGTCGGGCTCGAGCTTCACCCGAGCCGCTTGTGGCGGCTGCGCAAGGACATTTTCGGATTGGGCCTGGCGCAGGTGGTGCTGTGCGGGCTGGCGCTCAGCGCGCTGATCTATTGGGGGCTCGGCCTCAGCATCCAGGCGAGCCTCGCTCTCGGGCTGCCGCTCGGCCTGTCGTCGACCGCGCAGGTGTTGCCGATGCTGCGCTCCTCGGGGCAGCTCAACACGCGCCGCGGCGAACGGGCGTTCTCGGTCCTGCTGTTCCAGGACCTGTCGATCGTGCCGATGATCACCATCATCGCGGCGATGTCGCGGGCGCCTCTCGACCCCGACCAGCCGTCGGGCGGGATGCTCGCTCTGTACACGGTCGCGGCGATCGTCGGCCTGGTGCTCGCCGGCCGCTTCATCCTCAACCCTTTGTTCCGGATGATCGGCCGCTTCGGAGAGCGCGAATTGTTCGTGGTCGCCGGCCTGTTCGCAATCATCGCCAGCGCGTCGCTGATGGAGACTCTCCACCTGTCGGTCGCGCTGGGAGCGTTCATCGCCGGCGTGGTGCTCGCCGAATCGCCCTACCGCCACGAGCTCGAAAGCGACGTCGAGCCGTTCCGCTCGATCCTGCTCGGGATGTTCTTCCTGTCGGTCGGGATGCTGCTCGACCTCGACGCGATCGCGGCCGCCCCATTGTTCGTGTTCGGGGCGGCGGCGGGCATCGTGGCCGTCAAGGCGGTGCTGATTGGCGCCCTCGCTCGGGCGTTCGGGATGAAGGTCGGCCGGGCGATCTGGCTCGGCCTGCTGCTCAGCCAGGGCGGCGAATTCGGCTTCGTGCTGTTCGGCCAGGCGGCCGCCGCGCAGCTGATCGAGCCCGAGCTGGCGACCCTGTTCGCGGCGATCGTCACCGTGTCGATGATCTTCACGCCGTTCCTGATGCGGGTCACCGAATGGGTGCTCGAACGGGTGCCCGACAGTGAGGTCGCCCTGCAAGGGCCCGAGTTCTCGCCGACGACCAACGCCATCGTCGTCGGCTACGGGCGGTTCGGGCAGACCGTCGGGCAGATGCTGATGGCCAAGCGGATCCCGGTGACGATCATCGACAGCAAGCCGGCGCAGATCGAGCTCAGCGAATCGTTCGGGACCAAGGTCTATTACGGCGACGGCACCCGCGTCGATTTGCTGCGCACCGCCGGCGCCGAGACCGCCGAGGCGATCCTGTTCTGCCAGGACGGCCAGGACCTGGACCGGGCGAAGCTCGAAGCCGTGCTCGAGGCGTTCCCGCAGGCGCAGGTGATGGTCCGCGCCTACGACCGGCGGCAGGTGATCGAGTTCGACGGGCTCGACATCGGCCTGATCCAGCGCGAGCTGTTCGAGAGCGCCGTGCTGATGGGCCGGGAGGCGCTGCTCAAGCTCGGGATCGACCGCCGCGAGGCCGACCGGGTCGAGGCCGCGTATCGGCAACGGGATGCCGAGCGGCTCGAGCGCCAGAGCGCGACCGGCGACCTGCGCGCGGCCCGCGACCGGATGTTCAGGCCCGATTCCTCGCTTCCGGACGAGCAGTCGAGGGACCCGGCCTAGGAGTCGCTTCCGCCGAGGTGGTCCTCGAGCGCCTTGAGGATCGAATCGACCACGTCGCGATGCGCTCCGTCACCGCTTTTCACATGGATGTGGGCCGACGCGTAGGACGGCCGCCTTTCTTCGGCGAGGCGCTCGAGCGTGCCCTTCGGGTCGCCGTTGCGGAGCAGCGGCCGGGTGTCGCGCCGCGCGGTGCGGTCGGCGAGGATGTCGATCGGCGC
>DASTZO010000031.1:0-2174 GCA_035764265.1 Sphingomicrobium sp. | reverse complement strand
CCTGGCCGGCCGGCCGGTGCTCGCCAATGTCGCGGCCGGCGGCCCGGCCCTCGCCCCGGTCGCCGAGGCGCTCGAGCGCGGCGACATGGCGGCGCTCGCCGGCCTCGACCCGGTCGCCGCCGAGACGGTCGAGCTCAGCTACCGCAAGCTTCGCAAGCGCGACCGCCCGTTCGTCCTGCCGCTCGACCCGGCCGACCCGCAACCCGTCGAGCGCGCCGCCTACGACGCCGCCTACAAGGGCGTCACCGACGTCCTGACGCTCTATCTGTGGCGCAAGCCCGCCTTCCATGTGACCCGCTGGGCGGCCGAGGCGGGCCTGACCCCGAACATGGTCACCGGCATCGGCTTCGCTTTCTGCCTGCTCGCCTTCTGGCTGTTCTGGATCGGGCAATATTGGCCCGGGATCGCCGCCGGACTGGTCTTCATGGTGCTCGACACGGTCGACGGCAAGCTCGCGCGCTGCACCGGCACCTCGTCGGAATGGGGCAACATCTTCGACCACGGCATCGACCTCGTCCACCCGCCCTTCTGGTGGTGGGCGTGGCTGCACGGCTTGCACGCCTACGGCCGGCCGCTGGAGCCGATCTACGCGACCATGCTCTTGTGGGCGATCATCGGCGGCTATGTCGCGCAGCGCCTGATCGAGGGCATTTTCCTGCGCCGCCACGGCATGCACATCCACGTCTGGAGGCCGGTCGACAGCCGCTTCCGGCTGATTACCGCGCGGCGCAACCCGAACATGGTGATCCTGTTCGCCGCTCTGCTGTTCGGGCGGCCCGACGTCGGCATCGAGCTGGTCGCTCTGTGGACCATCGTCTCCTTGATCTTCCACGCGGTGCGGATGGCGCAGGCGACCGTGACGTCCGAGCAGGGCGGCAAGGTCGTCTCGTGGCTGGCGTGACCGGGCTCGAATGAGCGGCTGGACGGCGCTGGTGCTCGCCGGGTCACGGCCGGGCCGGGACCCGTTCGCGGCGAGCCACGGCACCGATCTGAAGGCGCTGATCCCGGTCGGCGGCGAGCCGATGGTCCGCCGCCCGGTCGCCGCCCTGCTGGCGAGCGAGCGGATCGGCCAAGTGCGGGTGCTCGCCCAGCAGGCGCCCCGGATCGCCCAAGCCCTGCCCGCCGACCCGCGGCTTACGGTCGAGCCGTCGGCCGGGACCATCGCCACGACCCTCGAGCGCGTCTGCGCCGACCCCGCGACGCGCTGGCCGCTGCTGGTCACGACCGCCGACCATGCGCTGCTCGATACGGCGATGATCGACGATTTCTGCGACCGCTCGGCGCAGGCCGACATCGCCATCGCGGTCGTCGAGCGCAAGGCGCTGCTCGACCGCCTGCCGGCGACCCGGCGCACCTGGATCGCCTTCCGGGGCGGCGCCTGGAGCGGCGCGAACCTGTTCCTGCTACGCTCGCCGAAGGTTGCGCCCGCCATCGCTCTGTGGCGCTCGGTCGAGCAGGACCGCAAGAAGGGCTGGCGGCTGTTGTGGGCGATGGGCCCGGCGCTGTTCCTCGGCAGCGTTCTTCGGCTGCTGACCCTCGACCAGGCGCTGGGCCGGATCGGCCGCCGGCTCGGCCTCGACGTCCGCGCGGTCGCGATGGCGAACCCGCTCGCCGCGGTCGACGTCGACAAGGAAAGCGACCACGTGTTGGTCGAAGCCATCGTCGCCGGCCGCGCATGATGACCGACCTCGCCATCTACGACCTCGACCGGACGCTGACGCGCCGCGCGACCTACACTCCGTTCCTGATCCACTGCGCGCTGCGCCGGGCGCCGTGGCGGCTGCTGCTGCTGCCGGTGGTCCTGATTTCGGTCCTCGCCTACGCGGCGCGGATCATCGACCGCGGGCGGTTGAAGGAGATCAACCATCACCTGCTGCTCGGCCGCTGGATCCACCCGAAGGATTTGAAGCCGCTGGTCGACAGCTTCGCCGAGGCGACGGTCGCCCGCAACGTCCGGCCGGGCGCGCGAAAAGCCATCGCCCGCGACAAGGCCCAGGGCCGCCGGCTGGTGCTCGCGACCGCCTCCTACCGGCTCTACGCCGACGCGATCGCCGAGCGGCTCGGCTTCGACGACGTCATCGGCACGGGCTCGGTGGTCGGCCTCGACGAGCGCATCCGCTCGCGGATCCACGGCGAGAACGCCTATGGCGAGGCCAAGCTTCGGATGATCGCCG
>DASTZO010000030.1:0-3099 GCA_035764265.1 Sphingomicrobium sp. | reverse complement strand
ACGGTCTGGTTGCCGAGCTTGGTATGCACGGCATAGGCAAAGTCCACCGGAGTCGCGCCCTTGGGGAGCTGATGCACTTCGCCGCGCGGCGTGAAAGCGAAGATCCGGTCCTGATACATCGCCATCCGCGTGTGCTCGAGCAGCTCCTCGGGGCTCTCGGCATGGTCGAGGATCTCGACCAGATCGTCGATCCACGGCACTCGCAGGTCGGCCGACGGCTTGCCTTCCTTGTACGCCCAGTGGGCGGCGAGGCCGCGCTCGGCCTGCTCGTGCATGTCGCGCGACCGGATCTGGATTTCGATGCGCATCTTGGCGTCGTGGATCACCGAGGTGTGGATCGAGCGGTAGCCGTTGCGCTTCGGGGTCGAGATGAAATCGCGGAAACGGCCCGGCACCATCGGCCAGCGCTGGTGGATCAGGCCCAGCGCCCGGTAGCAGTCGGCGGCGTCGTCGACGATCACCCGGAAGGCCATCACGTCCGACAATTGCTCGAAGCTGATGTGGCGCTCGGCCATCTTCTTCCAGATCGAGAACGGGTGCTTCTCGCGGCCCATGACCACCGCCTCGAGGCCGTTGTCGGCGAGGTGCAGCTGCAGCCCGAGGCCGATCCGGCTGACGATGTCGCCGCCCTGGTCGTGGAGCAGCTTCAATCGCCGGGTGATCGACGCATAGGCGTCCGGCTCGAGCTCCCGGAAGGCCAGCGTCTGCATCTCGTTCATGATCTCGTACATGCCGATGCGCTCGGCGAGCGGAGCGTAGATGTCCATCGTCTCGCGGGCGATCCGGCGGCGCTTGTCCTCGTCGGGCACGTGGTGGAGCGTGCGCATGTTGTGCAGCCGGTCGGCGAGCTTGACCAGCAGCACCCTTATGTCGTCGGACAAAGCGAGCAGGAACTTGCGGAGGTTCTCCGCGGCGCGCTCGTTTTCGGACTGCGCCTCGATCTTGCTGAGCTTGGTCACCCCGTCGACCAGCCGGGCGATGTCCTTGCCGAAATGCTTCTCGATTTCCTCCGGGGTCGCGAGCGTGTCCTCGATCGTGTCGTGGAGGATCGCGGTGACGATGGTCTGGTCGTCGAGCTTCAGGTCGGTGAGGATCCCGGCGACCTCGATGGGATGGCTGAAATAGGGGTCGCCGCTCGCCCGGACCTGCGAGCCGTGGGCCTTCATCGAGAACACGTAGGCGCGGTTGATCAGCCCCTCGTCGGCATCGGGGTCATAGGAGCGAACCTTCTCGACCAGTTCATATTGTCGAAGCACGGTCCCTAGATGGGGCGAGCGGCGCCACGTGCGCAAGTGCGGACGGGCCGCACCGGTTCCAAATTGCAACTTTGCTTCGCCGGGCGCTTGTGCTTTCCTGCTCCGACGGGAGGACGGCGGCTTGCCGAGCGAAAAGGTCACCACCGGCATCGATGCGTTCCGCGAGGCGGCGCTGCACTGTCCGCTGCCGGGCGCGGTCGAGCTGATCGGCGAGAAATGGGCGTTCCTGATCCTTCGCGGGGCCCTCAACGGGCTGCGGCATTTCGAGGAGTTCCAGGCGGGGCTCGGGATCGCGCGCAACATCCTCTCCGACCGGCTCGGCAAGCTGGTCGCCGGCGGGATCCTCGAGCGGTCGCCCGACCCGACCGACCGGCGCAAGGTGATCTATGCGCTGACCGCCAAGGGCGAGGGGCTGCTGCCGGTCATGCTGGCGCTGCGCCAATGGGGCGAGCAATGGGGGCAGGGGCCGGCGCCGGTGGTGCTCGCCGATCGGCTGAACGGGCGCCCGATCCGGAGGATCTGCGTCCAGGCCGAGGACGGCCGCGAGCTCGAGCTCGGCGACCTGACCTGGCTGTCGCGCGACCATCTCGAAAGCGCGCCGCACAAGAGCGGAGCGGCCTAGCCCGGAGCGGCATTCCCGGCTGCCCACCGGGCAGCCTGCGCGTACCGCTTATTCGTAATCGCCGCCGGACGGGCTCGGGCGCGGCGGAGCGGCGGCGGTCAGGCGCAGCGCCTCGGCCGATTCGCTCAGCGAAGCGAGCTCGTCGGTCTCGTCCTCTTCGTCGACCCGCACCTTCTGCAGGTTGGAGACGATCGCTTCCTCGAGGTCGCGCGGCTTGACCGTCTCCTCGGCGATCTCGCGCAGCGCGACGACCGGGTTCTTGTCGCGGTCGCGCTCGATGGTCAGGTCGGCGCCGCCCGACACCTGGCGCGCCCGCTGCGCGGCCATCAGCACCAGGTCGAACCGGTTCGGGATCTTGTCGACACAATCTTCGACCGTAACGCGCGCCATTCGTCGCTCCGCAAATCTGCAGGTTGAAAGGAAGGCCGCGAGATAGGCCGGGCCATGCCGCTAGTCAAGGAAAGCGGCCTTCGCCCGGCGCCGCTCGGCGCCGCTCAACGCTTGCGCCGCGAGCGCCGCGCCGCCACAGCTTGCCGCCTATGGCCGAACAACGCGCCCCCGAGCCGGACAGGGACGAAGCGCCGATCCGGGCGCCGATCCGGGCGACGATCGCCGGGACGAAGCTGGAGCTGATCGAGAGCGGAACCGCGCGGCTCGAGGCGCTGCTCGAGCTCATTCGCGGCGCCGAGCGCAGCATCCGGCTATTGTTCTACATCTTCGTCGGCGACGCGTCGGGGACCGCGGTCCGCGACGCCCTGGTCGAGGCGGCCCGGCGCGGGGTCCGGGTCCATGTGCTGCTCGACGGCTACGGCTGCGCCAAGATCGATCCCAAATTCTTCCAGGCGCTGGACGAGAATGGCGGCAAGTTCTGCCTGTTCAACCCGGCCTACGGCCGCCGCTACCTGGTCCGCAACCACCAGAAGCTGGCGATCGCCGACGAGCGGCGGGCGATCATCGGCGGCGCCAACGTCGAGGACTGCTATCTGACCGACGAGGGCCCGGCGCACTGGCGCGACCTGTGGATCTTGGTCGATGGGCCGATGGTGGTCGGGGCCGCCAATTATTTCGACGCCGTCTATCGCTGGACCGGCCGCGAGGGCGCCAAGCTCAAGAGCCTGCGCCGGCTGGTGACCCGGTTCAGCGACCGGCAGGGGCCGCTGCAGTGGCATTTCAGCGCCCCGCTCAGCATGCGGACGCCGTGGCCCTCGGTCTTCGCCCGGG
>DASTZO010000029.1:0-5363 GCA_035764265.1 Sphingomicrobium sp. | reverse complement strand
CAGCGCCACCGCCGGCATGCCGGTGAGCGTCTTGAGCCAGTGCGCCAGCGTGTCCATCAGCTCGAGCGCCCCCTGCACCGTGCTCTCGGGCTGCAGCGGGTGGATGTCGGCGAAGCCGGGAAGCCGCGCCATCTTCTCGTTGAGGCGCGGGTTATGCTTCATCGTGCAGCTACCGAGCGGGAACAGCCCGAGGTCGATCGCGTAATTCTGGCGGCTGAGGCGGGTGTAATGACGCACCGCCTCGGGCTCCGACAGGCCGGCGAGGCCGATCGGGCCTGTGCGCTCGAGGCCGCCGAGGCGAGTCGTCGCCGCCGGCACGTCCGGGAAATCGACCCCCGTCGTCTCGGTGTCGCCGATCTCGAACAGCAACGGCTCCTCGAGCATCAGCGCCCGGTTGCCGGTCACGGTCGAGCCTTCGCCTTGCTGGTCAGCCGGGGCCGCCTTGACCGGGGCCGCCGGCCGCCATCCCGACGGGTTGACGGTCATCGCACGACCTCCTTCAGCCCGGCCTCGAACGCGGCAATGTCCTCGTCGGTGACGGTCTCGGTGACCGCGACGACCAGGCCGTTCTCCAGCGCCTGCGCGCCCGGGTAGAGCCGGCCGAGCGACACTCCGCCCAGGATCCCGCGGTCGGCGAGCTCGCGGACCGCCGGCCGCGCCTCGACCGGCAGCCGGAGGGTGAATTCATTGAAGAAGCTGTCGTTGACCAGGCTGACGCCGGGGATCGCCGCGAGCCGCGCCGCGACCTCGACCGCCCTCGCGTGGTTGATCTCGGCGAGCCGCCGAAGCCCCTTCTCGCCGAGCAGGCTCAGGTGGACCGAGAAGGCCAGCGCGCACAGCCCCGAGTTGGTGCAGATGTTGCTGGTCGCTTTCTCGCGTCGGATATGCTGCTCGCGCGTCGACAGGGTGAGGACGAAGCCGCGCCTGCCTTCCGCGTCGACGGTCTCTCCGGCCAGCCGCCCCGGCATCTGGCGGACGTGCTTTTCGCGGCATGCGAACAGGCCGACGTAGGGCCCGCCGACCTGCAGCCCGACGCCGATCGACTGGCCCTCGCCGACGACGATGTCGGCGCCCATCTCGCCCGGCGACTTGATCAGCCCCAATGCGACCGGCTCGGTGACCACCGCGATCAGCAGCGCTCCGGCGGCATGCGCGGCCTCGGCGATCGGCGCCAAATCGGCGACCCGGCCGAGGATGTCGGGGTATTGGACGAGGACCGCGCTGGTCTCGCCGTCAATGCTCGCGATCTGCCGTTCGGAGTCGGTCTCCGCGGCCAGCTCGGGCAGCGCGGTGTCGAGCACGTCGCCGGTGAACCGCGCCATGGTGTTGGCGACGCTGACATAATGCGGGTGGAGGCCCGACGAGATCACCGTCTTCGTCCGGCGCGTGATCCGCCGGGCCATGCCGATCGCTTCCCAGCAGGCGGTCGAGCCGTCGTACATCGACGCGTTGGCGACCTCGCAGCCGTAGAGTCGCGCGACCTGGGTCTGGAACTCGAACAGCACCTGCAGCGTGCCCTGAGCGATCTCGGGCTGGTCGGGCGTGTAGCTGGTCAGGAACTCGCCGCGCTGGATCAGGTGGTCGACGCTCGCCGGGATATGGTGGCGGTAGGCGCCGCAGCCGAGGAAGAACGGCGCCTCGCCGGCGACCAGGTTCTTGCGCGCCATCGCGGTCAGCTGGCGCTCGACCGACAGCTCGCTCGCGTGGTCGGGCAGGCCGGCGATTCCGTCCTTCAGACGCGCCGCCTCCGGAACGTCGCGGAACAGCTCGTCGACCGAGCCCGCGCCGATCACTTCGAGCATCGCACTGCGGTCGGCATCGGACAGCGGCAAATAACGCATCAGGCGGGCTTTCTCATGATGAAGCGGAGGCGGACGTAATCGGCGGTGTCGGTGGCGAGGCTCGCGGCGACCGCGGCGCCGATCTCGGCGCGCTCGGCCTCGGGGACAGCGGCGCGGTCGAGCCAGCCCTTGCGGAACGTCGTCACCCATTCGGCGATGCCGTGGGCGAGCGGCGTCGGCCGCTCGATCAGGCGGGCGTCGATTCGCTCGAAACCGGCCGCTTCGTAGACGGCTGCGAATTCTTGCGGCGACGGGTACCAGTTGGAGCTCTCGCTCGGCGGCGCATAGCCGCGGATCACAAGCTCGGAATCGAGCGCCTCGCGCAACGCCTTGAGGTTGCCTTCGCCCCCCATCTCGCCGGCGAAGCGGCCGCCGGGCTTCAGCGCCCGGAAGACCGCGGCCGCGACGCGCTCCTTGTCGAGCATCCAGTGCAGCGCGGCGTTGGAGAAGGCCGCATCGAACTCGGCAGCGAAGGCCATGTCCGCGGCGTCCATCCGCCGGGCGTCGATCCCCGCCGCGAACGCCGCCGCGACCAGCTCGGGCGAGCTGTCGATGCCGACCACGCCCGCTCCGCGCTCGACCATCCTGCGGGTCAGCGCCCCGTCGCCGCAGCCGACGTCGAGGATGCGCTCGTGCGCCCGCGGGTCGAGCAGGTCGAGCGCCGCCATCCCGAGCTCGGGCACGAAGCTTCCGACGCGCGCATAGTCCGCGGCGTCCCATCGGCTGGTCGAGGCGGCGGCCCGGCTCAGAGCGTCTTCACCCAGTCGCGGTACGAAGCTTCGTCCATCAGCCCTTCGACCTCGCCCGGATCGTCGAGCTTCAATTTGAAGAACCAGCCCTCGCCCTCGGGATCGCGGTTGATCAGCGCCGGGTCGTCGGCGACCGCGGCATTGCCCTCGACCACCTCGCCGGCGACCGGCGCATAGACGTCCGACGCCGCCTTGACCGATTCGACCACCGCCGCTTCCGCGCCCTTGGCCAGCTTCCGCCCGGCTTCCGGGACCTCGGCGAAGACGATATCGCCCAACGCCTGCTGGGCATGGTCGGAAATGCCGACCGTGGCGACGTCGCCGTCGAGGCGGATCCATTCGTGCTCGCGGGTGAAATAGAGGCTCATGCACTGGCTCCCTTGCGGTGGTAGCGGTGGGGTACGAACGGCATCGCGGCGACCCGCGCGTCGAACAGCTTGCCGCGCTGCTCGAGCTTCAGTCCGGTGCCGGGCTCGGCGAGATGGCTGGCGACATAGCCCATCGCGATCGGCCGCTGCAGCGAGGGCGAGAAGCCGCCGCTGGTGATGCGACCGACCTCATTGCCCTCGCTGTCGAGCACCAGCGCGCCCTCGCGCACCGGCTGGCGGCCGTCGACGTCGAAGCCGACCCGGCGCTGCGGCGGGCCGTTCTCGATCTCGGCGAGGATCCGCATCGCGCCCGGAAAGCCGCCCTCGGCGCGGCGGCGCTTGCCGATCGCGAAGGTGAGCCCGGCCATCACTGGGGTCGTGTCGCGGTCGAGGTCGTGGCCGTAGAGCGGCAGCCCGGCCTCGAGCCGCAGCGAATCGCGCGCTCCCAGGCCGACCGGCCGGACCGCATCGTCGGCGAGCAGGGCGTCGGCGACCGCCGCGGCGGCGGCGGCTGGAACCGAAATTTCGAACCCGTCCTCGCCGGTATAGCCCGAGCGGCTGATCCACGCCGGATGGCCGGCGATCCGGAACGCGCCGCCCTCCATGAAGCTCAATTCGCCGACACCCGGCGCCAGTTTCTCCAGGGCCTCGGCCGCCCGCGGGCCCTGCAGCGCGAGCAGCGCCTGCTCCTTCATATGATCGACGACCACCCCGCGCGGCAGCAGCCTCTCAAGCACGGCGATGTCGCCATGCTTGGTGGCGCCGTTGACGACCAGGTAGAAATCCGGCCCGCGGCGGGTCGCCATCAGGTCGTCGATGATCCCGCCATGATCGTCGAGCAGCAGCGTGTAGCGCAGCTTCATGTCGCCGAGCATCCTGAGTTCGCCGGGCAGCAGCGTCTCGAGCGCTCCGTCGACGTCGCGGCCGTGGACCAGCAGCTGGCCCATGTGGCTGACGTCGAACAGGCCGGCATTCTCGCGAGTCCACAGATGCTCGGCGATGATGCCCTCATACTGGACCGGCATCTGGTAGCCGGCGAACGGGACCATCCGGGCCCCTCTCGAGCGGTGCCAGCCGTCGAGCGGCAGGGTCTGGATTTCCTCGGTCGGAGCGCCCTCGCCGCCGTCCGGGTCGCCGCGATAGGGCTCGCCGCGCGCCTGGCGGTCGTCGGTCGGGCCCCCGTGGACTTCGCGGCTCACTGGACTTCTCGGCTCATCGGGCGCTCCCGCGACAGGTGACGACAGCCAACGCTCGAGGGCCGCTTGCGCCCCAGCCGCTGACCGGCGCCCCCTTCTGTCGCTGCGACCTGAGAGCTTTCCCCGCAATCGCCCTTTGGCGACGGCAGGTTACCCCTTCGGCGGCCCCGGCTTTGAGAGCCGGAACGCTTTCCAGACTGTCAGGCGCGCGCGGTCCTTTGGCCTGAGAGATTCCGGGGGCGGTTGCTCCTTCGGCGCCGCCATGCCCGGCTGGGCAAGGCGAGCTCTCCCGCGCGGCCTTCCGGCAATTGCTTGCCGGAGACGGCGCGGAGCCTTGGCCCCGCCGATGCATTGAGTCAATTCCGCGCCGTGCGGCGCGTTGCAAAAGGGATGGGAGCGCAACGATGGTTCGAACCCTCGCCGGGCTGGCCGCCGGACTGGCCGTGGCAATCCTGTCCATCGCCGCGGTGGAAGCGGTCGGCAACCAGCTCTACCCGCCGCCGGCCGGCTACGACATGACCACGGCCAGCGCGGAGACGCTGCCGGTCGAGACCCTCGTCTGGCCGGTGATCGGCTGGTTCCTCGGCTCGATCGCCGGCAGCTGGGTCGCCCGCCGAGCGTCGGGCGAGCGCTGGCCCGGCTGGGCGATCGCCGCCTGCGTGCTGGCCGCGACGGTCCTCAACCTCGCTCTGATCCGGCATCCGCTGTGGATGATCGTCGCCGGGGTGGTCGCGCCGGTCGCCGGCGGCTGGTTTGCCCAGCTTCTGCCGGACCGGAAGCGGGGCGCCGCCCGCTAGCGGGTCGCGTTGTAGCGCAGCATGTCCTGGCTCATCTGGAATCCGACCAGATGCTCGAAGGTCGCGCGCGCCACCGCCGCGCGCACCGCGGGATCGCTGAGCGGGTCCACCGCCGCTTCGGGCTCCCCGGGCTTGCGCCGCCGGGTCAGGATCTCGCGGACGTTGGCCGGCAGGCTCGCCGCGGCCCGCGACACCCGCACCACCGCCTGGCCGCGGGTCTGGGCGCGCTGGCTTCCGGCGGGGAAGTTCAGCGCGACATGGCCGACGCGCTTGGCGACGATCTGGGTGCCGCCCTGGACCGCGACGCTGAAGTACGGCAGCACCACCTGCCGCGCGGGGCCGGCATCGCGGCGGACCGCGACCACGTCGAAGCCGGCGTTGGACACGACCCAGTCGCCAGTCTCGTCGCAAT
>DASTZO010000028.1:0-2069 GCA_035764265.1 Sphingomicrobium sp. | reverse complement strand
CAACGTCGACGGCACCCGCTCGATGCTCGACGCGGCGAAGGCGGCAGGCGTCCGGCGGTTCGTCCATGTCTCGTCGATCGCCGCTCGCGAGCCCGACCTGTCGCTGTACGGCGGCTCCAAGGCGCGGTCGGAGGAGCTGGTCGCCGGCTCGGGCCTGCCGTTCGCGATCGTCCGGCCGCCCGCGGTCTATGGGCCCGGCGACAAGGAGACGCTCGAGCTGTTCCGGATGGCGAGGCTCGGGGTGGTGCTGCTGCCGCCCGAGGGGCGGCTGTCGCTGATCCACGCCGACGACCTGGCGCGGCTGCTGGTCGCGCTCGCCGCGCCCGATGCGCCGAGCGGAGTCGTCATCGAGCCCGACGACGGCCGGGCCGGCGGCTGGAGCCACAAGGAGTTCGCGCAGGCGCTCGGAGCGGCCGTCGGGCGCAAGGGCGCGAGCCTGTCGATCCCGCCGGGCCTGCTGCGGCTCGGGGCGATGGCCGACCGGCTGCTGCGCGGCGACCGGGCCAAGCTGACCGCCGACCGGGCCGCCTACTTCTGCCATCCCGACTGGGTCGTCGATCCCGCCCGCGCCGCCCAGCCCGGCCTGTGGCAGCCGCGGATCGCGACCCCCGACGGCCTCGCCGCCACCGCTCAGTGGTATCGCGCCCAGGGCTGGCTCTAGCGGTTGGCTCCGAGCCGCCGTTTTTGCGCCCCATTGCGTTGCGAAAGCGGCGGCCCGCCACTACGAGCCGCCCAATGACCGACCGCGACGAGACCGCCGCCAGGATCCAGGCGCTGATCGAGCCCTTCAACAAGAAGGGCATCGCGGTGACCGAGGCCACGCGCTTCGCCCAGGACCTCGAGTGGGACAGTTTGACGGTGATGGACTTCGTCGCCTCGGTCGAGGACGAGTTCGACATATTGATCAGCATGAACCGCGCCGCCGAGATCGAGACCGTCGGGCAGCTCGTCGACGCGGTCGGCCAGCTCCAGGGCGACCAGCTTCAGGGCGGGCGGTGAGCGACCTCTTCTCGAAATTCGACCCGCTGATCGAGCAGCGCCGGGCCCTGCTCGACACCGGCCTCACCGACCCGTTCAACCTGGTGATGGAGCGGGTCGAGAGCCCGACCGTGGCGATCTGCAACGGCAAGCGGACGATCCTGCTCGGCACCTACAATTACATGGGCATGACCTTCGACCCCGACGTCATCGCGGCCGGCAAGACAGCGCTCGAAGAGTTCGGCTCGGGGACCACCGGCAGCCGGGTCCTGAACGGCACCTACTCGGGCCACCGGGCGGTCGAGCAGGCGCTTCGCGACTTCTACGCGATGGACCATGCGATGGTCTTCTCGACCGGGTACCAGGCCAACCTCGGGGTGATTTCGACCCTGGCCGGCAAGGACGATTACATCGTCCTCGACATCGACAGCCACGCGTCGATCTACGACGGCTGCGCGCTCGGCAACGCCCAGATCGTCCCGTTCCGCCACAACGACGTCGAGGCGCTGGAGAAGCGCCTTAAGCGGATTCCCGCCGAAGCCGGCAAGCTTGTGGTCCTCGAAGGCGTCTATTCGATGCTCGGCGACGTCGCTCCGCTGACCGAGATGGTGCGCGTGGCGAAGGAAAACGGAGCGATGGTGCTGGTCGACGAGGCGCACTCGATGGGCTTCATCGGCGATCATGGCCGCGGGGTCGCCGAGGCCCAGGGGGTGATCGACGACGTCGACTTCATCATCGGCACCTTCTCCAAGTCGGTCGGCACGGTCGGCGGATTCTGCGTGTCCAACCACCCGAAGTTCGAGATCCTGCGCCTGGTCTGCCGGCCCTATGTGTTCACCGCCTCGCTGCCGCCCTCGGTGGTGGCGACCGCGGCGACCTCGATCCGCAAGCTGATGGACGCGGCCCCCAAGCGCGCCCATCTGTGGGAGAACAGCAAGCGGCTGCACGCCGGCCTGAGGCAATTGGGCTTCCGCCTCGGCACCGACGAGCCGCAATCGGCGATTATCGCCGTGCTGATGCCCGACCTCGAGACCGGGGCGGCGATGTGGGAAGCGCTCCTCGAGCGCGGCCTCTACGTCAATCTCGCCCGG
>DASTZO010000027.1:0-5576 GCA_035764265.1 Sphingomicrobium sp. | reverse complement strand
CGACGAACTGCTCGAGCAGCAATCGGCCGATGCCGCGCCTTTGGTGTTCGGGCGCGACCGCGAGCAGCAGCAGCTCGGCTTCGTCGGCCACCGTCCGGAACAGCGAAAAGCCGACCGGGCGCTCGTCTCCATTGTCGTGGGCGAGCACCAGCGACACGCCGCCCATCGGCAGGATCCCGGCGCATTGCGAGCGGGTCCAGGCTTCGCCGAACCGAGCCGCGAACGCCGCGTTCATGATCGTCATGACGGCGGAAAGGTCGGTCGATGTGCCGTCGACCAGACGGATCGCTTCGGCGGACGGGAGGCTGCCCATCACGCAGCCTCGGTCGCCGCGAGGGATGGGCGCGCGCGGGCATCCGGAGCCCGCGCGTAGAGCGGCCGCGGGGGCAGGGCCCGCAGCTCGTCCGGAAGCTTCAGAGCATCCGCCGCGCTCGGCCAGGCGTCGAGCGCCTCGCCCCGGCCGCGCGCCGCGACGAGCTCGGCCGCGCCCGGACCGACCACCAGCTCGGCCGTGATCCGGGTCGCCGCCTCGGCCGCGGGCAGGTTGAGCAGCGGGGTCGAGGGCTGCAACGGCTGGCCCTCGAACTGCTGGACGAACAGCTCGCCGTGGCCGCCCTGCATCGCCGCCGCGACCGCAAGCCCGGCCGGTGCGCCGCAGGCGAGCAGCGCCAGCGACGACATGCCGGAAAGCTCGGCCTCCCAGCCGATCGCGAGGCCCTGGGCGGCGGCGATCCCGACGCGGATTCCGGTGAAGCTGCCCGGCCCGACCCCGACCAGGATGCGCCGCGCGCTGCGCCTCTCGAGAAGCTCCTCGATCATCGGCACCAGCCGCTCGGCATGGCCGCGGCCGATCCGCTCGTCGCGCTGGGCAACGCAGCGGCCCGCCCGGTCGAACAGGGCCGCGGTGCAGGCAGCCGTCGAGGTGTCGATCGCAAGCAGCATCGGGATCGCCTTGGTTGCGCGTCGGCGAGTGGGCCACAGGCTCGGTGCGCGAGCAAGCGAAAAGGTGTTTTGAGTCAGACGGCCTCGACCGTCTCGACCTCCGGCACATAGTGGCGGATGAGGTTCTCGATCCCGCGCTTGAGGGTGATTTCGGACGACGGGCAGCCGTGGCAGGCGCCGTGCATCGCCAGGTACAGCCGGCCGTCGCGATAGCCGCGATAGACGATGTCGCCGCCGTCCTGGGCGACCGCCGGCCGGACCCGGGTTTCGATCAGCTCGCGGATCTGGGCGATGATGTCGGCGTCGGCCGGGTCCTCGTCGATGTGCGGCGGCGCGGCGACCTCGATCCCGGCGGCGGTGCCGACGTTGAACAGAGGCGCGCCGCTGACGAAATGGTCGAGCAGCATGCCGACCACCTCGGGCTCGAGCTCGTCCCACGACACGCCCGGCGCCGCGGTCACCGAGATGAAGTCGCGGCCGAAGAACACGCCTTCGACCAGGCCGGTGGCGAACAGGGCCGACGCCAGCGGCGAGGCCTCCGCCGATTCGCGGTCGGCGAAATCGCGGTTGCCCGCCTCCATCACCGTCTCGCCCGGAAGGAACTTGCGGGTCGCGGGATTGGGCGTCTGCTCGGTGCGGATCAGCATGAGGGGGATGTGGCCCTGCGGTCCCTCCCGATCAAGGGCGGCGATCCGATGGCGGCGGTCAGCGGCCGAACGGGGGCGCCCCGGCGGCGACCCACCGGCCGACGGCGATAGCGGCGGCCAGGCAGGCGAGCGCGACCCAGGCGCGCGCCGGGCGCATCGGCTCGACATCGGGGTCGAGCGCGGCCCGGCCGGTGATTATCGGCGCAGTGAGCCTTCGGCCGAACGCCAGCCGGTAGAAAAGGATCGCCGCGACGTGCAGCACGATCAAGGCGAGCAGCACATTGAAGAAATCCTCGTGCAGGTCGCGCGCGGCTTCGGAAGCCTCGAGGCTGACGAGGTGCGCGAGCGGGCCTTCGTTGAGGCCGTCCTCGTCGACCGAGATCAGGCCGAGCCCGACCTGGAGCGCGGTCGCGAGCAGCAGGACGATCACGCTCATGGCGCCGAGCGGGTTGTGCCCGGCCAGGCGCCAGCCGTGGACGTTGCGCAGATAGTCCCGAATTGCCCGCGGGCCGCGGACGAAATTGGCGAAGCGCGCGGTCGAGCTTCCGAACAGGCCCCACAGCAATCGGAACACCAGCAGGGTGAGGATCGCGACGCCCGACCAGACATGCCAGTCGAGCTGCCCATTTTTGGCCGTCCACCAGCTGAACGCGATCAGCGCCGTCAAAAGCCAGTGGAACAGCCGGATCGGCAGGTCCCAGACCGGCCGCGGCGGCGGCGCTTCGACCAACTCAGTGGTCGGATTCGGGTGCACGATAGGGGTCGTGGCACGCCTTGCACGTCTTGCCGACCTCGCCGAAGCTGGCCTTGATCGCGGCGACGTCGCCGGCCTTGGCGGTCGCGTCGAACTTTTGCGCCGCGGCCTGGAACGCCCGGGTCCTGGCGGCGAAATCCTCCGGCTTCTGCCAGATTTCGGACTTGGCGCGGGTCTTGCCGACGTCGGGGCCGGTGCCGGCCGGGAACCAGCGGGAAACCTGGGGAGCGAGCCGCGCGACGGTCGCCGAGTGCGTCCGGACGGCCGCGAGGTCCGGCGAGTCCGACTTCATCTCGCGGCTGAGCACCTTGAACGCGTCGCCGATGTCCTCCATTCCCTCGTGGCGCTCGTGCATCAGCTTGAGCGCTTCTTCCTTGTTGCGCGGAGCGGCGGCCGCGGGGGTCGCGGCGGCGGGATCGTCGTCGGTCACCGGGAAAACCGGCCGGTCCTTGGCCGCGGCAGTGTTGGCCGCCTGGTCGTCGGCGGCCTCGCGGCAGCCGGCCAGCAACGTGATGGCCGCAGCGGCGGCGAGCAGGGCAGTGCGCATCGTCTCTCCTTAGCCTTGATTCCCGTCGGTCGGAGTCCAGCTGTCGTCGATCATCTTGATGATCCCGGAAAAGTCCTTCCCGCCACCGCCCAAATCGACAAATCGCCGGTACAGTTCCTCGGCCTCGCCGCCCATCGGCGTGTAGGCCCCGGCCTGCTCGGCCGCTTCCATCGCCAGCTTCAAATCCTTGAGCATCAGCGCGGCCGCGAAGCCGCCTTCATAGCCGCGGTCGGCGGGGGTTTCGGGCCCGACCCCGGGCACCGGGCAGTAGGACGTCATCGACCAGCTCTGGCCCGACGCCTTGGACGCGATGTCGTAGAAGGTCTGCAGGTCGAGCCCGAGCTTTTGCGCCAGCACGAACGTCTCGCAGGTCGCGGCCATGGTCGCGCCCAGTAGCATGTTGTTGCAGATCTTGGCCGCCTGGCCCGAGCCCGGGCCGCCGGCATGGATCACCGCCTTGCCCATCTTCTCGAGGAACGGCCTGGCCTTTTCGAACCCGTCGTCGCTGCCGCCGACCATAAAGGTCAGGGTGCCGGCCTCGGCGGCCGCGATCCCGCCCGACACCGGCGCGTCGACCATCGTCAGCCCGGCGGCCGCCGCTTCCTCCTCGATCGAGCGGGCGGTCGCGATGTCGATCGTCGAGCAATCGATCAGGATCGCGCTTTTCGGCGCCGCCCCGAACACCGAATTCCGATACACTTCGGCGACGTGTTGGCCGGCCGGAAGCATGGTCACCACCGCATCGGCATCCTTGCAGGCTTCGGCCGCGGACGCCGCGGCGGTGCAGCCGTGCTCGACCGCCCGGCCCAGCGCCTCTTCGCTGAGGTCGAACGCGCGCACTTCGTGGCCCGCCTTGGCGAGGTTGGGGGCCATCCCGCCGCCCATGTGGCCAAGGCCGATGAATGCGATCTTTGCCATGTCCCGCTAACTCTCAGCGCCCGGTCCAGTTGCCGGGGCGCTTCTCGACGAAGGCGGTCATCCCCTCCTTCTGGTCGTCGGTCCCGAACAGCCCGTGGAACAGCCGCCGCTCGAACCGGATGCCCTGCGAAAGCGGCATCTCGAACGCGGCGTTGACCATCTCCTTGACGGCGATCGCGGCCAGCGGCGCCATCGCCGCGATCTGCGCCGCCGTTTTCATCGCCTCGTCGATAAGGTCCGCCGCCGGGACGACCTTGGCGACCAGGCCGGCGCGCTCGGCCTCGGCGGCGTCCATCATCCGCCCGGTCAGGCACATCTCCATCGCCTTGGCCTTGCCGATCGCCAGCGCCAGGCGCTGCGACCCGCCCATCCCGGGAGTGACCCCGAGCTTGATCTCCGGCTGGCCGAACTTGGCGGTGTCGGCGGCGATGATGAAATCGGCCATCATCGCCACCTCGCAGCCGCCGCCCAATGCGAAGCCGGCGACCGCGGCCAGCCACGGCTTGCGGGTCGCGGTGACCTGCTCCCAGCCGCCGAAATGATTGGCCGAGTACATATCGGCAAAGCCCTGGCCCTGCATTTCCTTGATGTCGGCGCCGGCGGCGAAGGCTTTTTCGGATCCGGTGAGGACCAGGCAGCGCTGCGAGGGATCCGAATCATAGGCGGCAAATGCGGCGATGAGCTCGCTCAGCACCTGGTTGTTGAGCGCGTTCAGCGCCTGCGGCCGGTTGAGGGTGACGAGAGTCACCGCCTCGCGCCGCTCGACGATGATCGTCTGATACTCACTCATCTCATCCTCCGGCCGCGGGGAACGGCGTCCAGCGCTGGTCCTCGGGAAGCGGCTCGAACAGGGCGTCGACCATGTCCTCGCTGACCTCGTCCGGCGACGGCGGGTCCCACTTGGGCTCATTGTCCTTGTCGATCAGCAGCGCGCGCACGCCTTCGCGGAAGTCGTGGGTCCGGACGACCCGCGTCGCGAGCGCATATTCGGCCGCCATCTCGTCGGCGAAGCTGCGGCGCGCCGCGCCTTCGGCCAGCAGCCTGAGCGAGACCTTGCACGACAGCGGGCTCTTGGTTCGGATGGTCGCCAGCTCGGTCCGCGCCCAATCGCTTTCGTCGGCCTCGAGCGCCGCCTCGATCTCCTCGAGCCGGTCCGAGGCAAAGGCGCGCGCGATGGTCCCGAGGTTGGCGGCGATCCTGGCGTCGGGCGGCGTTGCCGAGGCGGCCCCGAGGACGCCGCCGACCCGCATCGGCATCCTGGCGATCCGCTCGACCAGCTCCTCGAGCGACGAGTGCGCCACGTAATTGGTCGCCAGGCCGAGATAATGGCACTCGGCGCCGTCGAGCCGGGCGCCGGTCAGGACCATGAACTGCCCGACCCGGCCCGGCAGGCGCGACAGGTACCAGCCGCCGCCGACGTCGGGGAACAGGCCGATGCCCGTTTCCGGCATCGCCAGCCGGGTGTTCTCGGTCGCGACCCGGTAGGTGCACGGCAGCGAGATGCCGACCCCGCCGCCCATGGTGATCCCGTCCATCAGGGCGACCGTCGGCTTGGGGTAGGTGAACAGAAGGTGGTTGAGCCGATACTCGCTGTGGAAGAAGGCGCGCGCCTGGTCGCCGTCGCCCGCTCCGCTCCGGGCGAGCATCACCACGTCGCCGCCGGCGCAAAAGCCGCGGCCTTCGGCGTGATCGATGATCACCGCCTCGATGTTCGGGTCGGAGCGCCAGCCGAGCAGCGCTTCGGACATGGAATCGCACATCGCACGGG
>DASTZO010000026.1:0-3636 GCA_035764265.1 Sphingomicrobium sp. | reverse complement strand
AAGCCGAAATGTTCGAGCGCGGTCGCAAGCTTCACGCCGCCCCGCGACACGAAGGGGTGCGCCGGCTCAGCGCCAATCACCGCGTCGGCCCGGACTTCGTCGGACGGTTTTCTGACCGTCACGCCGTCCGCCGTCACCAGGCCGGCGGCGATTGCGGCCTGCGCCTTGGCGCGGCTCTCGAACAGGCGACGTTCGACGAGAAGGCGGTCGATGCGGACACGGGTGGACATTACCTTTCCCGCTAGCGGGATCGGGACATTCGTCTAATGGACCTTGCGGTCGGCGGCCGGCGGCAGGAACGCGCCGTCGAACACATCCTCGGCTTTCGGCCTGGCCTTGAACGTGTGGGTCAACGCCAGTTGGGCGATGGCTTCTTCGAGCCGCGCCATGTCGACCGTGCCGAAGCCGTCGGCCTTCACTTCCGGGGTGAGGATGTTGTCCCGGATTGCCATCCGCAGGCGTTCGAGCTCGACCGCATTGCGGGCGACGTCCTCGCGCTTGATAGTCAGGTCGATCGCATCGGCGGGGCGGCGGATGGTCTCTTTCAGGCCGCGCAGGTAGGCGCTCAGGAACGCCTTGACGGCGTCCGGCTTCTCGGCGGCAAACTTCGGGTTCACGATGATGGCGTTGCCGTACAGCTTCATCCCGTAGTCCGCCATCATCATCAGGACGATGTCGTCGACCGGTACGCCGCGGTCCTTGAGGTCGACATAGACCCGGAACGAGAACCCGAGCACGGCATCGATCTGGCCGGCGGCGAGCATCGGTGCGCGCACCGGGATGGCGATGTTCTCGATGGTGACCTTCGACGTATCGATGCCGTTGAGCTTGGCGAACAGCGCCCATTCGCCGACCGTGGTGCCGGTCGGGGGCGCCCCGAGCTTCTTGCCGGCAAGCTGCTTGGGCTCGGTGATGCCGCGGCTCTTGCGGGTCACGATCGAGTAGGGCGGCTTGTTGTAGACCATGAACACCGCCTTCGGGGCGGTCGCCGGGTTCTGATCCCGATGCTTGATCATGGCATTGATGTCGGCAAAGCCCATATCGTAGTTGCCCGAGGCAACCCGGGTGATGGTCTCGAGCGGCGTGGCGGCTTCGTCGATGGTCACCTGGAGGCCCGCCGCCTTGAAATACCCCCGCTCGAGCGGGAGGAGGAACATGGCCGAAGGCCCTTCCACTCGCCCGTCGAGCGAAAACCTCACCCTCGGCAGCCCGTTGTTCGGGGTAGGCGCTGCGGCCGGCGCTTTGGCGGGCGCCTGCGCGTTGTTGGAGTTCTGCGCCATGGCCGGCACCGCGAAGGCGATGGCCAATGCAAGCAGGTGGCTGGGCCGACAAAGCCGGATGAATTGAACGGGGCCCATGCGTCGCCGTACTCCCTTTATACCAACGTCGGCTCCCGGCTGGCCCCAGCGCGAATTGGAGTGGTTGCAGAGATAAAGAACATGATCATGCAAAGAGCAAGACGTGATACCGCATCGAACTGTGGCTTCACACAGCTGCAAACCCCGCGCGGGGCATTGTGATCCCACAGGAGCATCATTTCGTGGCGGTGGCAGCATCGGGTTGCCATTAAGATTAAGGCCGTGACGCACGGCCGGGACCGCTCCATGACCCACGGTGTGCCGACCCAAGATACGCAGCTACCCGGCGCCCCGGATGCACCCGCCGGGCCGGCGTTTCGCGCGCCCTACGCGCCGCCCGACGACGAGATCGCGGCCGCGTTGCTGGCGGCGGCTGGCCGCTCGGACGCCGCCGAGGCGCGGATCGACCGTGCCGCCACCCGGCTGATCGACGGCATTCGTGCGCGCACCGGCGGGCTCGGCGGCATCGAGGATTTCCTGCATGCCTACTCGCTGTCGACCAAGGAGGGGCTCGCCCTCATGGTGCTGGCCGAGGCGCTGCTGCGGGTTCCGGACGCCGTCACCGCCGACCGGTTGATCGAGGACAAGCTCGCGACCGGCGACTGGTCGGTCCAGGACGTGAAGTCGAACGCCTTGCTGGTCGCCGCCTCGGCCTGGACGCTCGGCATCACCGCCCGCATCATCCATCCGGGCGAAACGCCCGACTCCATCCTGGACGGCCTGATCCGGCGGCTCGGCCTGCCGGCGGTGCGCGCCGCGACTCGCCAGGCGATGCGGCTGCTCGGCTCGCATTTCGTGCTCGGGCAGACCATCGAAGAGGCGCTGCACCGCGCCGCGCGGCACCCCGACCGGCGCTATTCTTTCGACATGCTCGGCGAAGGCGCGCGTACCGCGGACGACGCCGAGCGCCATTTCATCTCCTATTCCCGCGCCATCGACGAGATCGGCGCCGGGGCTGGCGAGGGCGCCTTGCCCGACCGGCCCGGCATTTCGGTCAAGCTGTCCGCGCTGCATCCGCGCTTCGAAGCGGTCTCGCACCGCCGGGTGATGAAGGAACTGGTGCCGCGGGTGCTGGAGCTGGCCCGCCGGGCTCGCGATCACGACCTCAACTTCACCATCGACGCCGAGGAGGCCGACCGGCTGGAGCTGACGCTCGACGTGCTGGCAGCAGTCCTGCCTGATCGCTCGCTGCGAGGCTGGGACGGCTTCGGCCTCGCCGTCCAAGCCTACCAGAAGCGCGCGCCGGCGGTGATCGACTGGCTGGCCGAGACGGCGCGAGCCTGCGACCGGCAGCTGATGATCCGCCTGGTCAAGGGCGCCTACTGGGACACCGAGGTGAAGCGCGGCCAGGAGCGCGGGCTTGCCGGCTATCCGGTGTTCACCCGCAAGCCGATGACCGACCTTTGCTTCACGGCCTGCACCCGGAAGTTGCTGGAGGCACGGCCTGTGCTCTATCCGCAGTTCGCCACTCACAACGCGCTGACGGTGGCGGCCGTGATCGAGGATGCGGGCGGCGTCAGCGGCTACGAATTCCAGCGGCTGCACGGCATGGGCGAGACGCTCTACGAACTCCTGCTCGCCGAGCATCCGAATGCCGCCGTGCGGGTCTATGCGCCGGTCGGCGGCCATCGCGACCTGCTGGCCTATCTGGTGCGGCGCCTGCTCGAGAACGGGGCGAACTCGTCGTTCGTGTCGGTGGCGGCGGATCCCTCGGTCCCGGTCGCGACCCTGCTCAAGCGCCCGCAGAGCTGGATCGGGGATGCGCAGCACGCCCGCCATCCCAAGATCCCGCTGCCGCGCGATCTCTACGAGCCCTCGCGACGCAATTCGCCCGGTGTCGAGTTCGGCGACAGCGCGGGCCTCGGGGCGCTGGTGGCGAGCGCGCGCAACGCGGCGCTGCCGAAGCTTGCCGTGCCGCTGGTCGATGGCATCGAGCTTCACGGCATCGAGCGCGAGGTCACCTCGCCCATCGACGGCGCGGCCATTGGCCGGGTGTTCGAAGGCGACGAGGCAATCGCGGCGGCCGCCATGACGGCGGCGGCGGACGGTTTTGCCGACTGGAGCGCCACGGCGGTGGAAACCCGCGCCGCCGCTCTCGACCGTGCCAGCGACCTGATCGAGGCGAACCGTGGCCGGCTGATCGCGCTGCTGCAGGTCGAAGGCGGCAAGACGCTCGACGATGCGCTCGCCGAGGTGCGCGAGGCGATCGACTTCTGCCGCTACTACGCCGCCGAGGCCCGCACCTCGCTGGCGCCGCAGGTGCTGCCGGGGCCGACCG
>DASTZO010000025.1:0-4541 GCA_035764265.1 Sphingomicrobium sp. | reverse complement strand
CGCTTCGGCACGCTCGCCATCCGGCCGGCGCCGATGTCGGTATAGATTTGCGCCAGGACCTCGGAATCCTCGGCCGCGGCGGCTTTCTGCCGGTCCTGCCAGTAGAGCCAGCCGCCGACCGCGGCGAGGAACAGGACCAGCGCCGCAACCAGCCAGCCGCCATATTTGCGAGCCATGTCGCGCAGCTGGTCGCGGCGCAGATTCTCGTCGACTTCGCGAAGGAATGTTTCGCCGCTGTCCGTTGGAACCGCCAAGCCGTGCCTCAACTCATGTCATCAGGAAATGTCGCTGCCGGAAGCTTCCTTCCCCACCGCAGATGAACGGAAGCTGGCATCAGGGCTCTAGCCGCTCGGGCGGCAAAGGCAAAGGGTCAAGCGAGCCCGCGAGCCCGAGCCATTGCAAACAGAACCCGGCGCGGTCGCGCCGCGCCGGGTCCACGCCCTGTCACCAGGCCCTGTCACTGGCAAGGAAATGTCTAGGCGGGTGTCGCCCCGTCGAGCCAGCAGGCGCCCGTCCGGAACCCCTTCGGGCCGGGAAAAGGGATCACGCAGTTGAAATACTTGCCGGGCTCGTCGTAGCCCGACCCCGACGAATCTCCCTTCGGTGCAGCGAGTGCCGCGCTCGAGGTGGCCGCAGCAATCAACAGTGCCGCCGCATACGCTTTGTTCATGGTTCCAGCTCTCCTTTGAAATGGAGCGCACAGAAGTAGGGGGCTGTTGTTAACTCCGTGTTTAATCCTTAAGATAACGCATATAGTTAACATGGCTGACGCGACCGAGCCGCGGCGCGGTGAGCGCCATCCCCCGCGGCCGCGTCGCGACGGCCGGGCTCAGCCGGCGTTGCGGCCGACGTAATCGAGCCAGCACGGGCCGGTCCTGAAGCCGCCCGGGCCGGGGTATGGGCTCACGCAGTTGAACCACGCGCCGGGGGTTTCGACGCCGACTTCGGAATAGTCCCTGGGCGCGGCGACCGCTGCGCTCGAGACGACCAATGCACCGGCGAGCGCCGCTGCCGAAATTCTGTTTTTCATGGGGGGCTCCTGATCTTGTGGAGCCGCAGCAAGCGCCGATCCTGGTTAGCCTGCCCATATACCTCCGTTCATTCCGGAGCAGAAAACCGGTTTTAAACCCGCCTCATCCGCCTTTCGGGCGATAGGTCTGGTCGGCCGTCGGGAAGCTTCGCGAGCGCACTTCGGCGGCATAGGCCGCCGCGGCCTCGCCGATCCGCGCGGCGAGGTCGTCGTAGCGCTTGACGAACCGCGGAGTGCGCTCGAACAGGCCGAGCATGTCCTCGGTGACCAGCACCTGGCCGTCGCATTGCGGCGAGGCGCCGATGCCGATCACCGGCGCGGCGACGCTTCGGGTGACCTGTGCCGCGATGTCCTCGAGCACGCCTTCGACGACGATGCAGAACGCTCCGGCCCGGTCGACCGCCCGGGCGTCGGCGAGGATCTTCTTCGCCTCGGCCTTCTCGCGGCCGCGCGCGCCATAGCCGCCGAGCACGTTGACCGCCTGCGGGGTCAGGCCGACGTGGCCGATCACCGGCACCCCGCGCTTTGACAGGAAGGCGATCGTCTCGGCCATCGCCTCGCCGCCCTCGAGCTTGACCGCCGCACAGCCGGTTTCCTTCATCACCCGGGAGGCGCTCGCGAACGCCTGTTCCGGCGAGCCCTCGTACGATCCGAACGGCATGTCGACCGCGACCAAGGCGTGCCAGCTTCCCCGCACCACCGCGGCGCCGTGCGCGCACATCATCTCGAGGCTCACCGGGATGGTCGAGGGCAGCCCGTAGATCACCTGGCCGAGGCTGTCGCCGACCAGCAGCATGTCGCAATGCGGGTCGAGCAACTGCGCCATCCGCATCGTGTAGGCGGTCAGCATGACGATCGGCTGGTCGGTCTTGCCGCCGGCCTTGCGGCCGCGCAGCGACGGCACGGTCATGCGCTTGCCCGGCACCGGCGTCGGCGTCGCCCGGCTGGTGCCGGTGTCGATGGTGACTTTCGACATGGGCGGCGTTTAGCCGAGCGGAGCTAGCGCAACCACCCCCGCTGCCTGGAATGGCGAGCGAACCAGAAGATCGTCCAGGTGATCGCCGTCACCACGATCGCCACCAGCAGGTCGTTGGCCGACATGTTCTCGCGCAGGCCGGTGACCACCAGCAGCCCGGCGAGCCAGACCAGCACCGCGGCCAGCGACACCAGCAGCAGCGGCTCGGCGAGCTTCCGGCGCATCACCAGCAGCGCCGCCCCGGCCGCGCCGATCCACACCGCGACCGCATAGGCGGCGGTCACCCACGCCGGCTCGGCCTCGAACGCCGCGCGCTGGTCGAGCGGCATCGTCGCCGGGTCGGCGAACACGTGCACCAGGTAGAGGATGCAGCCCAAGGCCATGAACAGCAAAGAGGCGACCGCGGCGGGCAGATACCAGCCGGCCACGGGCCGCGGCGCGAATTGCTCGTCCATAATCGAATTCCCCCTGTTCCGGTGGCTCCTAGCCCTCGATGATGACCTTGGTTCCGAGCTTGGTCAGTCCGTAAAGCCGCTCGGCGAACTTGACCGGCAGCCGGACGCAGCCATGGCTCGACGGATAGCCGGGGTTGGGGCCGCCGTGAAAGGCGATGCCCTTTTCATCGTACATCTGCATGAACGGCATCGGCGCATTGTCGTATTTGCGGCTGTACCCCTGCTTCTTTTTGAGCATCACCGCCCAGAAGCCGAGCGGGGTTTCCTTGCCCTTCTTGCCGCTCGAGATGGTGGCCACTCCGACCAGCCGGTCGCCGCGATAGACGTAGAACAATTGGGTCAGCAGATCGACGACGATCCGGGTCTCGCCTTCCTCCGGGATGGCCGCCGCCCAGCGATATTGCCCGGGCCGGAGCGCCAGCGGACCGAACACCGCGCGCGCGTCGGCGTGGGCCTGTGGCGCATTGCCCTGGGTCCAGCGGTACGGCAGCGGCGCCGGCTCGGCCTTCGCGACCGGCGGGGCGGCGCGCCGGGGTTCCGGCGCGGTCGAGCAGCCGGCCAGCGCCACAGCGCCGCCAAGAATCGCGACCCAAACGAAATTTCGCATCATTGTCCCCGAGCTATCGTCACCGGCGGCTGAATTGCATGGCCGGGCGGAGATTCCAAGCGCCCGGAGAGACGGCGAAAAAAGGGGCGCCTCGCAGCGCCCCTCGGATTTTCGAAAGCCGGGCCGGCTCAGGCGACGGCGTCGATCACCGCCTGGATCATTCGCGTCTGCGGGTCGACCTGGTAGATGGTGCCGTCGTTGTAGCGGTACCAGCTGTCGGCCGTGTCGTAATAGCGGTCGCGGTAGGCGAACGGCACGTTGTACGCGTCGTAGCCCGCCGGCAGCATCTGCCCAACGCCGAGATTCTGCCCGGTCAGCAAGGCGACCACCGCCTGGACCAGCTGCGTCTTCGGGTCGACCTGGTAGATGCCGCCGTCGAAATAGCGGTAATCGTAGCCCGGGGCGTCGTAATAGAGGTCGTCGTACATGTCCGGCACGTCGTAGCCCGGCCAGGCCGCGGGCACCGGGTAGCCGACCGCATAGCCGCCGTAGGACACCGGGATCGCGGTCTCGATCATCCGCGTGTACGGGTCGACCTCGTAGATGTAGCCGTCGTCGTAGCGGTACCAGGCATCGTCGGTGTCGAAGTAGGTGCTGCGGTACGCAAAAGGCACGTTGTACACGTCGTAGCCCATCGGCAGCATCTGGCCGACGCCAAGGTTGGTGCCGGTGACCAGCGCGACCAGCGCCGCGATCAGCTGCGTCTTCGGGTCGACCTGGTAGATGCCGCCGTTGGCGTAATGGTAATTGTAGCCCGGCGCCCCGTAATAGAGGTTCTGGTAGCCGTAGGGCACCGAGTAGCTCGGATAGCCCGCATAGGGCCCGTAGCCGCCGTAGCTTGCATAAGCGGGCACCGGATAGCCGACCGCATAACCGCCGTAGGACACCGGGTACGCGCCGGTGATCATCCGCGAGTAGGGGTCGACCTGGTAGATGTAGCCGTCGTCATAGCGGTACCAGGCGTCGTAGGTGTCGTAATAGGTGTCGCGGTACGCGTAGGGGACGTTGTAGACATCGTAGCCCATCGGCAGCATCTGCCCGACCCCGAAGCTCTGCCCGGTGAGCAGGGCGACGACCGCCGAGATCAGCTGCGTTTCCGGGTCGATCCGGTAGATCGCCCCGTCGCCGTAGCGGTACGAATAATCGGGCGTGTCGTAATAAAGGTCCCGGTACGCATAGGGCACGTTGTAGCCGGCATAGCCGTAGGGCAGCGGCTGGCCGACCGAGAACGCGCCGCCGAGCAGCGGGAACAGCGCCGTCACCAGATCGCTGTCGCGGTCGACCTGGTACAGGTAGCCGTCGTCATAGTCGTAGTTGTAATCGTAATTGGCATTGTAGGTCGGCGCGCCGGCGTAGAAGGTCTGGTAGCGCTGCGCCGCGAAGTCGTCGAACCAGTCGCGGCTCTGCTGCTCGACGGTCAGCCGCTCGCCGACCGAGGCGAGGCTGCGCTCGATGGGCCGCTGGTCGCGCGCG
>DASTZO010000024.1:0-4026 GCA_035764265.1 Sphingomicrobium sp. | reverse complement strand
GCTGGTCGGGGCGGCGATCATGGTCGCTCCGCTGGCCTGGACGCTGCTCCTGTCGCTGAAGGCGAACAGCGCTCTGGTCGGCAACAGCGGCGCCGCTTTGTCGGCGCCCTACACGCTCGAGAATTACCAGGCGATCGTCGGCAATTATCTGACCATGCGCTGGCTCCTGAACAGCGTCATCGTCTCGCTCGGGACGACCGCCGGAGTGCTGGTCGTCAGCAGCCTCGCCGGCTACGGCTTCGCTCGGCTCGACTTCCCGTTTCGCCGCACCCTGTTCGTGCTGGTGCTGCTCGGCCTCGCCATCCCGCAGCAGGCGGTGATCCTTCCGCAGCACCGGCTGTTCGCGGAACTGGGGCTGCACAACAGCTATCCCGGGCTGATCCTGCCGGCGCTCGCCGGGCCGTTCGGGGTGTTCTTCATGACCCAATATTTCCGTGCGATCCCGGTCGAGCTCGACGAGGCGGCGATGCTCGACGGCGCATCCCGGCTGCGGACGTTCTGGAAGGTGCTCCTGCCGCTGACCCTGCCGGCGCAGGCGACGCTCGGCGTGTTCACCTTCCTGGGCTCGTGGAACGATTATTGGTGGCCTTTGATCTCGGCGACCAGGAGCGACATGTACACGCTGACCGTCGGCCTCGCGTCGAGCCAGATGAATTACGCGCAGACCAGCGGGCTGGGCTTCCTGATGGCGCAGGCGGTGTTCGCCTCGATCCCGATCTTCATCGTCTACATCGTCTTCCAGAAGCAGATCGTCCGGGCGATGGCCGGGACCGCGGTCCGGTGAAGCAGTCGGCAACGGCTTTGCTGGCGGTCGCGCTCGCCGGCTGCGGCGGGGCCGAGGATTCCAAGGGCATCTACCTGCAGCGCTTTTTCGGCGAGTGCACCGCCGTCTACGGATCGACCACCGACCTGTCGAAGGTCGAGGGCGAGTGCGGGATCATCACCACGATGATCAACAAGTTCAACGCCGAGAACCCCGACTCGCCGGTCAGCCAGAACGTCGTCGCCTGGCCCGGCTATCCGCAGCTGACCGCGCAGGTCGCGGCCAGGGACCCGCCCGACGTCGTCACCATGCACACCGGGGTGATGTCCGACTATGCGGCCAGGGGGCTGATCGAGCCGATCGAGCCCTATCTTCGCGAGGCGGGCATCGACCCCGCCGGCTTCACCGACGCGAGCCGCCGCGCGGTGACCCTGAACGGGCGCATCTACGGGCTTCCGTGGGACACCCACGGCGGGCTGTTCCACGTCAATCTCGCGCTGTTCAAAAAGGCCGGGCTGATGCGCGGCGGCAAGCCGCTGCTGCCGCGATCGGCCGACGAATTGCTGCGGCACGCGCGCCAGTTCAAGGCGCGCACCGGCAAGCCCTATCTGATCCAGAGCCTGGTCGGCGACCCCGCCTACCAGACGCGCAACATGTACACCTATCTGATGGCGCAGGACGCGGTCATCTTCCCCGACCCCGACCATATCCGGCTGCGCACGCCGCAGGCGCGGCGGGTCGCCGAGTTTTTCCGGCGGATCAACGTCGAGCGGCTGGGGACTCTGAACCAGGACACTCCGGCGGCGATCGCGGCGTTCATGAACGGCGAAGGCGGCATCTACCCGACCGGAACCTGGATGATCGGCCAGTTCGAGGCCGAGGCGAACACGCCCGGCCGCCCGCTGCATGACAGCTACGGGGTCTATCCCTACCCGCGGCTGTGGGGGCGCCACGCGTCGTTCGTCAGCGGCCACGCGTGGGTCGTCCCGGCGCGCGAGCGAAGCCCCGAACAGCGCTCGGCGATGGCGCGCTTCTTCAGGTTCATGGCGCAGCATAATTACGACTGGGCGCGCACCGGGCATCTGCCCGCGTTCCGGTCGGTCGTCGACAGCGCGCAATTCAAGGCCCTGCCGCACCGTCAGGACATCGCGCCGCTGGCGACCATCGGCCAGCCGCTGCCCGGCTACGTCCAGCGCCAGGCGGCGATCGAGGGGCTGGTCGGCGAGGAGATGGCGGCCGCGGTCAACGGCCAGAAGCCGATCGAGCGCGCGCTCGCGGACGCCGAGCGGCGGGTCAACAATCTGCTCGCGCAGGTCGACTGAGACCGTGGTGCGCCTTTACGGCCACAGCTCGCGGCGCATCGCAAAAGCGTTGCGTCCAAAGGGCTTGTAAGCCGATGTGACGAACGGCATAGATGTGACAGCTATGTGACGCTGTGGGGGGAGCCGATCGATGCGCCATATTTCCATGAATCTCTGGTCGACATCCGCGATGGCGGTTGCGCTGATCGCCGCGCCCGCGGCGGCCCAGACGACGGACCCCGCGACCCCTCCCGACCCGACGGTCGAAGCGCAGGAGCAGCCGGCCGATCCCGAAGCCGGCGCCGCGCAGACCGACGACGCGGTGCAAACCGCGGCTGGCGCCGACCAGGCGGCCGATGAGGGCGACGCGATTGTCGTCACCGGCCTCCGCCGAAGCCTGCAGTCGGCGCAGAACATCAAGCGCAACAGCGAGCAGATCGTCGATGCGATCGTCGCCGAGGACATCGGCAAGCTGCCCGACATCGCGGTGTCGGACACCGCGGCGCGAATCCCCGGCGTCCAGGTCGAGCGCGGCGGCGGCGAGGCCGGCCGGGTGCTGGTCCGCGGCCTCGACAATACTTTCTACACGACGACCTACAACGGCCGGGAGATCTTCACCGCCGAGACCCGCTCGGTCGCCCTGCAGGATTTCCCCGCCGGCGGAATCAGCGCGATCGAGGCGTTCAAGACCTCGACCGCGAACCTGGTCGAGCCGGGCCTCGCCGGGCTGATCAACGTGCGCTCGCGCCGCCCGTTCGACTTCAAGGATTTCGAGCTCGCCGGCTCCGTGTGGAGCGGCTACCCGAACCAGTCCCGCGACCCGAAAGTCAACGCGCAGCTGCTGGTCACCGACCGCTGGGATGCGGGCCAGGGCGAGCTCGGGGCGCTGCTCAACTTCTCCTACACACGGCTGCACTACCAGGATTCGATCCGCCGCCACGGCTTCTTCATCGCCAACCTCGCCGGTGGACGTTCGCCTGACTGGCCCGAGATCCAGTACGGCGAGGGCGACCGCTGGCGCCCCTCGCTCAATGGCGCAGTGCAGTGGCGGCCGTCGGAAGACACCGAACTGTATTTGGAAGGCCTGTGGCAAGGCTATCGCGAGGAAGTCAGCAGCCGCATGTGGGCGCAGCCCTTGTGGGGCGGAGCGAGCTATTCCAACATCGTCTTCGACGAGGGAAGCAACCGGATCATCAGCGGAACGGTCACCAATCCGACCGCCTGCTGCGGCGGCAACCACACCTGGGGCTTCCAGGGCGCCACCAAGCGCAAGACCAACACCTATCAGTTCGCGATCGGCGGGCGCCAGGACCTCGGGCCGCTGCGCATCACCGGCGACATCGCGCGCACCAGCAGCCGCTTCGACCTCCAGACCGAAAGCGTCGACTTCGAGATCAACCGGAAGGATTATTCGGTCAACTGGTTCACCGGGCGGCCGGGCGGCTCGGGGCCGACGTTCGAGATTGTCGGCCTCAACACCGAGGATCCGTCGATCTACAATTATCGCGGCTTCTTCGAGGATTATCTGACCGCGAAGGGGGATGACTGGCAGGTCCGCGTCGACGGCGAATACGAGCTGTCCGGAATCGATTTCCTGCCGAAAATCCAGGCCGGCCTGCGCTTCGTCGATCGCGACGCGTCCGCGCGGGGCGGCGCCCGCTACTGGAACTTCGCCCAGCGGGGAATCCCGATCTCGGCGGTGCCGCTCGACTATCAATTGTTCCAGTCGGCGTTCCGCGGCGACGACAACAAGCCGTTCCCGACCACCTGGCTGGCGCCGACGTTCCGGAGCGTCCACAACAATCTGATCGAGCTGCGCCAGTTCAACATGAACCTGGGCGGCACGGCGTTCGGATCGAACTCGCTCGACGACCCGGCTCCCGACCCAGGCAGGACGTTCGAGATCAACGAGGAATCGCTCGCCGGCTACGCACAGCTGAACTACGATTTCAGCGTCGGCGA
>DASTZO010000023.1:0-5453 GCA_035764265.1 Sphingomicrobium sp. | reverse complement strand
CAGCGGCTCGAGGAAACCCTGGGCGAGCCCGATCGCCAGGCAGTTGCGGACCCAGCTGCGGTCGACCCGGCCGACCCGCATTTCGAGGTGGCGGACCTCGGCGTCCGCGGCGAGCCCGAGGTGGGCGCGGAGCTCGGCGGCGGCATCGTCGCGCTCGATGTAGCGCGACGCATAGACATAGCCGTTGCCGATCCGGTTGGTCAGCGGGATGTGCCAGATCCAGCCGGCGCTTTTCGCGGTCGCCAGAGTGCGGCTTCCCGGGCCTTCGTCCGGCAGCGGCGTCGGAACGACGACCGCGCGGTCGTTGAACAGGTTGGCGGCGAACGAGCGCCTCGGCTCGCCCAGCGCCTGCTCGACGATCAGGGCCCGAAAGCCGCTCGCGTCGACGAAGAAATCCGCTTCGAACCGGCGGCCGTCGCCGGCCACCAGCGCGGCGACGTCGCCGTCCTCGCCCAGCTCGACCGAGGCGATCTTCGCGTCGACATGCTCGACCCCGCGGCCGGTCGCGATGTCCTTCAGATCTCGGCCGAGCAGGACCGCATCGAAATGGTAGCCGTAGCTCGCCTGGTGCGGCGCGTCCGGCGGAGCGACCGGCGCCCGGCGCTCGCGGGCGATGGCGCTGTTGAGGAAGAAGCGGTCGGGGTGCGCCCAGACGTCGCGGCCGGTGCGGCGCGCCCGCGTGTTGTAGAAGAATTTGTGCGCGGTGCGCTCGTCGGCGGTCGTCGGGAACGGATGGAAATAGCTCTCGAAGCCCGGCCGGTCGGACCAGCCGGCAAAGCCGATGCCGGCCTTGTAGGTCGCGTTGCAGCGCGGCATCCATTCCTGCTCGGAGATGCCGATCGTGTCGAAAAAGGCCTTCAGTTGCGGGGTCGAGCCCTCGCCGACGCCGATGATCCCGATTTCGCTCGATTCGATCAGCGCGACGCGCGTCCCGAGCGCCCCCCAGCGATTTTGGAACAGGTTGGCGGCCATCCAGCCGGCGGTGCCGCCGCCGAGAATCAGGATCGAGTCGGGCCTCGGGCCGCCGCTCACTTCAGCGCCACGAACCGAACCGCGGCCCCGCCGCCGGGCGCGATCCGCATGGCGAGGCGGTCGCCGCCGGTGACGATCCGCTTCTCGATGACGATGTCGCGCGGGTTGGTGCGGTAGTCGGCACGGTTCCCGTCGCGGTAGATTTCGGCGCGGTAGCGGCGGCCGGGCGCGAGGAAGCCGAGGCCGACGTCGAACCTGCGCTCGTGCTCGTCGCCGATCGCGCCCAGGTACCAGTCGGCCGAGTTGCGGTCCTTGCGCGCGATCACCGCCCGGTCGCCGACCTCGCCGGCGAGCATCCGGCTGTCCTCCCAGTCGACCGGCACGTCCTTGATGAACTGGAACGGTTTCGGATTGGCCTCGTAATTCTCGGGCAGGTCGGCGGCCATCTGGATCGGCGAGTAGAGGACGACATAGAGCGCCAGCTGCCTGGCCAGGGTCGACGGGATCGCGGTGTTGCCGCGGCCGGCCAGGCTGAGGATCCCCGGCGTATAGTCCATCGGCCCCGACAGCATGCGCGTGAAGACCAGGTTCACCTCATGGTCGGGCGGGTTCTTGGGCTCGCCCCAGGCGTTGTACTCCATGCCGCGCTGGCCCTCGCGGCTGACCCAGTTCGGGTAGGTGCGCCTCAGGCCGGTGTCCTTGATCGGCTCGTGCGGGTTGACCGCGATCCGGCGCTTCGCGGCCTCGGTGACGACCTTGAGATGGTGCCGCGCCATCACCTGCCCCTCGTGCCACTCGAAACGAATCCGGCCGTCGGGCCCGAGCGCCTGGATGCCGCCCGCGTCCGACACATAGCCGGTCTTGACCGCAGGGACTCCGAGCCGCCGGTAGAGGTCGAGCCCGGCCTCGAGCTGGCTTTCGTAATGGGCGATGTTGCCCGAGGTCTCGTGGTGGCCGATCAGGCTGACGCCCTTGCGGCGGGCATAGGCCGCGACCCGGGCGAGGTCGAAGTCCGGATAGGGCTCGGTGAAGCTGAACTCGTCGCCGGTCGCGAACCAGTCGCCGTCCCAGCCCTTGTTCCAGCCCTCGATCAGCAGCCCGGGAAAGCCGTGCCGGGCAGCGAAATCGACCATCCTCATTGCATAAGCGGTGGTCGCTCCATGCTTGGCGCCCGACGCCCAGCTTTGCGTGTCGAGGTGCATGCCCCACCAGATGCCGACATATTTCATCGGCCGGACCCAGCCGACATCGCCGAGCCGGTTGGGCTCGTTGAGGTTGAGGATCAGCGCGTTGGCTCCGTACAGGCTCGGCGCGTCGGGCGTGATCAGAAGCACCCGCCACGGGGTCTCGAACGGCGTCGCTCGAACGACTTTCGGGCCGGCGGCCGAATAGGTCAGCACCGCCTCCAGGAGCCCGTTCTCGACCTGGCGGACGTTCATCCCCGAATAATCGACCAGCGCCGCTTCATGGATCGCGACATGGGTGCCGCTCGCGGTGCGAAGGGTCAGCGGCGTCTGGGCGGTGGCGATGCCGCTGATCGGGGTGCGGTTGTAGAGATATTCCTCGCGGTTGGACTCGAACGCCGGCGACCACCAGGCCTCGCCGGGCTCGACGATCCGGAACTGGGTCAGTTCCTCGGTGATGTTGGCGGTGGCGAGGTTGGGCTGCGCGGGAAGCTCGTAGCGAAAGCCGATGCCGTCGTCGTAGAGCCGGAAGACGAGGTTCATCCGGCGCTTGAGCTTGCTCTTCTCCTGAAAGGCCAGGCGCAGCTCGCGGTAGCGGTTGCGCATGAAGCGCCACTCGCCCCACGGCTGCTCCCAGCGTTCGTCGATGTCGCGGCTGGCCTGCGACACCAGCTCGAAATTGCGCAGCAATTGCGGCGCGTCGGCGAGCAGGAAGCCAAGGTGGCTTTCGCCGATCACCGGCTGGCCGAGCCGGCCGACCGAGTAACCGACCCGGCCCTCGCCGTTGATGGTGACGTCGAGGCTCAGCACCCCGCCGGGCGAGGCGGCGCCGGCGACCTTGTCGGCCGCCGCGGCGGGCATCGCCAGCACCAGCGCCAGCAGGGCAAGAATCGTCCGGACGATCATCGGCCCAGCTCCTCGATGACCGCGGAAAAGGCGCCGAGCGCCTCGGGCGTCGCTTCGCCGGTCGTGACCAGGCTGGCGCCCGAGGGCCGGTACGGCGCCGGCCGGTCGGACAGGTTGAAGCTGCACAGCAGCCGCTGGCCGCCGTGCTCGCGCTCGAAGCGGAGCAGCTGCTCGCCGGCCTCGACGATGGTCATCGATCCGAGGCGCAGCGCGGGGGTGCCCGCCCTGAGCTTCAGGCAGCGGCGGGAGAAAGCCAGCATCGAGCCCGAATCGCCCTCCTGCCGGTCGACGGCCAATGGCCGGTGCTCCTCGCCGGCCGGAAGCCACGGCTCGCCGATCGAAAACCCGAGGTTGGGAGCGTCGCTGCGCCACGGCATCGGCGTCCGCACCCCGTCGCGGTTGAGCGTCTGCGGCCAGTTGGCGATCGCCTCGGGGTCCTGAAGCTGCTCGAACGGAACGTCGACCTGCGGCAGCCCGAGCTCCTCGCCCTGGAACAGGATGATCGACCCGCGCATCGCGCACAGCAGCAGCATCTTGGTCCGGGCGAAGCGGTCGGCATGGCCGGGCGGCGCCCAGCGCGACAGCGCCCGCGGCGCGTCGTGGTTCTCGAACGCCCAGGCCGGCCAGCCGACCCCGGGCCGGTCGGGCCAGTCCTGCGCGACCCGGGCGACGAGCTCGGGCGTCAGCCGATCGGCGTAGAGGAAGTCGAAGCCGTAGGCGCTGTGCAGCCTCGAATCGCCTTCGGTGAAGGTGTGCATCTCGCCGAGCGACCCGTCGCCGCCGACCTCGGCCAATGTGAAGCGGTCGCCATAGCCGTCGATCACCCCCCGAAGCCGCTCGAGGAAGCCGGCGATCGCCGGATGCGACTGGTTGTGGACATGCTGCTGGAAGTCGAACGGCCGGGTCCGCTTCCCACCCGGCGGCGCGGGCGGATTATCGCGCAAATCGGGGTCGTGCATGGCGAAGTTGATCGCATCGATCCGGAAGCCGTCGACGCCGCGGTCGAGCCAGAAGCGCGCGACGTCCAGGAGCGCGTCCTGGACGGCCGGGTTATGGACGTTGAGGTCCGGCTGCTCGCGCAGGAAATTGTGCAGATAATATTGGCCGCGCCGGGCGTCCCAGGTCCACGCCGCGCCGCCGAACACCGACTGCCAGTTGTTGGGCGGCGAGCCGTCGGGCCGGGCGTCGGCCCACACATACCAGTCGGAGCGCGGCCCGTCCCTGCTCGAGCGGCTCTCCTGGAACCACGGGTGCTGGTCGGAGCTGTGCGAATAGACCTGGTCGATGATCAGCTTCAGGCCGAGCGAGTGCACGCGCTCGACCAGAGCGTCGAAATCGGCAAGCGTCCCGAACACCGGGTCGACGCCGCAATAATCGGCGACGTCGTAGCCGAAGTCACGCATCGGCGAGGTGAAGAAGGGCGACAGCCAGATCGCGTCGACCCCGAGGCCGGCGACATGGTCGAGGTGCGCGGTCACTCCCCGCAGGTCGCCGATCCCGTCGCCGTTGCTGTCGGCGAAGCTGCGCGGATAGATCTGGTAGATCGCCGCGCCGCGCCACCATGGCGCCAATCTGGCGGCGGTGCGTGCGTTCAGCTCCTCAGCGAGCATTGCAGATCGCATAGCCGAGCGGTGCCAGGGTGATGCGAACGCTGCCGGGCGCCGAGGCCCGCGCCGGGCAGCGGCCGGCCAGCGCGGTGAAGCGGTCGGAATCGATTCCCACGGGTACGTTCTGAGCAACCGGCCGGGTCGAGGTGTTGATCGCCACCAGCACCTCGCGCTCGTCGAGGACACGCGAGAAGGCCAGCAGCCCGGGCTCGTCGCCGGCCGAGCGCAGCACGGTCGCCCCGCGGCGCAGCGCCGGCTCGCGGATCCGGATCGCCGACAGCTGCCCGATCAGCCGGTAGAGCGGATGGCCGGGGTCGAAATTGCTCTGCGCGGTCGTCGCTCGAGTGCCGAGCAGATCGTTGTCGTTGTAGACCGCGGTGCGCGACGGGAACATGTCCTCGCGGGCGTCCTGGTCGCCGCCGTCGCCGATAAAGCCCTGCTCGTCGCCGGTGTAGATGGTCGGAACGCCGCGCGCGGTCAGCATCAGCACGTGGCCGAGCATCACGCGCTTGAGCAGCTCGTCCTCGCTTGCCCGCGGAAACGCCTTGCGGACGTAGAAAGCGAAGCGGCCCATGTCGTGGTTGCCAAGGAAGGTCGGCAGCTGGACGGCCGCCGCCTCGCCGCCCTCATAGAGCACGTCCTGGCTGAAGAAGTCGCGCCACAGCTCGGTCGCCGCCGTGCCGGCGATGGTCCGCAAGGCGCCTTCCTTGAACGCGAAATCGAGCACCGCCGGGAGCTTGTCGCGGCGGGTGTTCTGGGCGAGCTTGCCCGGCTGGAAGTCGTC
>DASTZO010000022.1:0-2774 GCA_035764265.1 Sphingomicrobium sp. | reverse complement strand
GCCGATCGTCCGCGAAGTGCGGGTCGGCGCCGCGGCCGACGCCCCGCGGCCGTCGCCGTTGCTGATCCTCGAGGAGGCCCCGGAGGCGCCGCCGGCCGCGCGCGACCCGTCGACCCCGAACTTCGACCCGCGTTACCGCTTTGAGACGTTCATCGTCGGCAAGGCCAATGAAGTCGCCGCGACCGCCGCCCGGACGCTGGCTGGGACCGGCGCGGTCGGCTTCAACCCGCTGTTCATCCACGGCGGCACCGGCCGCGGCAAGACCCATTTGCTGCACGCGATCGGCCACGGCTTCCTCGCCGCCAACCCCGGCAAGCGGGTCGTCTCGATGTCGGCCGAAAAGTTCATGGTCGAGTTCATCCGGGCATTGAAGGCCAACGACACGATCGGCTTCAAGGGTCGGCTGCGCAACGCCGACCTGCTGTTGATCGACGACGTCCAGTTCATCGCCGGCAAGGATTCCACGCAGGAGGAATTCTTCCACACCATGAACGAGATCATCACCGCCGGGCGGCGGCTGGTGATCACGTCCGACCGCGCCCCGCAGGACCTCGACGGAGTCGCGCCGCGGATCCTGTCGCGGCTGTCGTGGGGCTTGGTCGCCGACATCAACGCGGCCGATTTCGAGCTTCGGTTCAACATCATCCAGGCCAAATTGGGAGCGCTGCCCGGGGTCGAGATGCCGCGCAACGTGGTCGATTTCCTCGCCCGGCGGGTGACCTCGAGCGTCCGCGAGCTGGAAGGCGCCCTCAATCGAATCGCCGCTTATGCGATGATGACCGGCCGGCCGATCGACGTCGCCTTTGTCGAGGAGGTGCTGGCCAACGTGCTGCGCGCCAACCAGCGGCGGATCTCGATCGACGAAATCCAGACCCAGGTCGCCGAGCATTACCGGATCCGCAAGGCCGAGATGACGTCGGCGCGCCGGGCCCGCGAAGTCGCCCGCCCGCGCCAGGTGGCGATGTACCTGTCGAAGCAGCTGACCCCCAAGTCGCTGCCCGACATCGGCCGCCGCTTCGGCGGGCGCGACCACACGACCGTGATCCACGCGGTCAAGCAGATCGAGCGGCTGCGCGCCGCCGACGCCGAGCTCGACGCCGATATCCGGCTTTTGACCCGCCAGCTCGAGGGCTAGCGGCCAAGAGTTCCCTGGTTGCCCCGATGGCCAGGGAAAAAGGCCCATCCGGAATCGCTTCCGGGTGGGCCTTTCCTATGGCCGCGCCGCGACGGCCGCCCGGTCCCGGTTGCGGCGGCGCCGATAAGCTGTTTAGAGCGTCGCCGGCGTGACCCTGTCCAGGGTGAAGCACGCGAACCAGCCAAGCGGAGCGTCGAGTGAAAGGGATCGTTCTTGCAGGAGGCAGCGGCAGCCGGCTCTATCCGGCAACGCTGGCTGTTTCCAAGCAGCTGCTCCCGGTGTTCGACAAGCCGATGATCTATTACCCGCTCGGGGTGCTGATGCTGGCCGGCATCACCGAAATCCTGATCATCTCGACCCCGACCGACCTGCCGCGGTTCCGCGAGCTGCTCGGCGACGGAAGCGCCTATGGAGTTTCCTTCTCCTACGCCGAGCAGCCCGAGCCTAACGGGCTCGCCGAAGCATTCATCATCGGCCGCGAGTTCGTCGGCGACAGCCCGGTCGCGCTCGTCCTGGGCGACAACATCTTCTACGGCGCGGGCCTCGTCGAGATGGTCCGCCAGGCGGCCGCGCAGACCCGGGGCGCAACCGTGTTCGCCTACGGGGTCGAGGACCCCGAGCGCTACGGAGTGGTCACCTTCGATCCCGAGACCGGCCGGGCGCTGACCATCGAGGAAAAGCCCGCCGAGCCGCAGTCCAACTGGGCGGTGACGGGCCTCTATTTCTACGACAATGACGTGCTCGACATCGCCGCGGGACTGACTCCTTCGGCGCGCGGCGAGCTGGAGATCAGCGACGTCAATTCCGCTTACCTCGAGCGCGGGACGCTGCACGTCACCCGGCTCGGCCGCGGCTTCGCCTGGCTCGACACCGGGACCCACGAGAGCTTGCACGACGCCTCGTCCTATGTCCGCACCATCGAGCATCGCCAGGGGCTCAAGGTCATGTGCCTCGAGGAGATCGCGCTCGAGCTCGGTTATCTGACCCCCGACCAGGTGCGCGCCCGCGCCGACCAGCTCGGCAAGACCGGCTATGCCGACTACATCCGCCGCCGCGCCAAGGAGATCGCCGGTGCTTGATACGCGGCCCCTGGCGCTCGACGGGCTGGTCGAAATCCGCCCGCCGAGGTTCGGCGACGAGCGCGGCTTCTTCTCGCAGGTGTGGAGCGCCGAGAACATGGCGGAGGCCGGCCTCGAGATCGGCTTCGTCCAGGACAACCACTCCTACTCGGCTGCGCGGGGAGTGCTCCGCGGCCTCCATTACCAGGTGCCCCCGGCCGCCCAGCACAAGCTGGTGCGGGTGTCGCGCGGGTCGATCTTCGACGTCGCGGTGGACATCCGCCCGGGCTCGCCGACCTTCGGGCAATGGGCGGGGCTGACCCTGTCGGCCGAGCTGTGGAACCAGCTGCTGGTCCCGGAAGGATTCGCGCACGGCTTCGTCACCCTCGAGGAGCACACCGAGGTCCAGTACAAGGTCTCGGCACCCTATCGCCCGGAGCTCGAGCGCTCGATCCGCTACGACGACCCCGACATCGCGATCGACTGGCCGGTCCCGGCCAGCGAAATCCGGCTTTCGGCCAGGGATTCGGCGGCGCCGCTGCTGTCCGGCGGCCCGACGGGGTTCTGAGCCATGGCCCGCC
>DASTZO010000021.1:0-9156 GCA_035764265.1 Sphingomicrobium sp. | reverse complement strand
ATGGGCGTCGCGGTGAGGGTCAGCACGTGGACGTCGGCACGGAGGGCCTTCAGCCGCTCCTTATGCGCGACTCCGAAATGCTGCTCCTCGTCGACAATGACGAGGCCGAGGCGCTTGAACTTCAGCCCTTTCGCCAGCAGCGCGTGGGTGCCGACGACGATGTCGACCTGGCCGCTCGCGAGCCCTTCCTTGGTCTTCTTCGCCTCGGCCGCGGGCACCAGCCGCGACAGCCGCCCGAGCTGGATCGGGAAGCCCTGCAGCCGCTCGGCGAACTGCGCATAATGCTGGCGGGCGAGCAGGGTGGTCGGGCCGATCAGCGCGACCTGCAGCCCGGACATGGCGACGACGAAGGCGGCGCGCAGAGCGACCTCGGTCTTGCCGAAACCGACGTCGCCGCACACCAGCCGGTCCATCGGCTTGCCCGATTCAAGGTCGGCGAGCACCTCTTCGATCGCCCGGTCCTGGTCGTCGGTCTCCTCGTAGGGGAAGCGGTCGACGAACTGCGGGAAAGCCGAATCGTCGGGCTCGGCGACGACCCCGGGGCGGGTCGCGCGCAGCGCCGCGGTCTTGATCAACTCGCCGGCGATCTCGCGGATACGCTGCTTCATCCGCGACTTGCGCCGCTGCCAGGCTTCGCCGCCCAGCCGGTCGAGGCTGACGCCCTCGGACTCGCTGCCGTAGCGGCTGAGCAGCTCGATATTCTCGACCGGGACGTAGAGCCTGTTGCCGCCGGCATATTCGAGGGCGACGCAGTCGTGGGGTGAGTTGCCGACTTTGATCGACGTCAGCCCCTCGTAGCGCCCGACGCCATGGTCGGAGTGGACGACAAGATCTCCTGGAGAAAGCGTCGCGAGCTCCTCGAGGAAGGCGGCGGCGGCCTTGCGCTTGCGGCGGCGGCGGACCAGCCGGTCGCCGAGCATGTCCTGCTCGGTCAGCACCGCGACGTCGGCGGCGGTGAAGCCGTGGTCGAGCGGCAGCACCATCAGCGCCGCGGACCCCTTGGCCGCGAGCGCGTCGGCCCAACTGTCGACGAGCTTCAGCGACTTGAGGCCATGGTCCTCGAGCAGGCCGTGGAGCCGCTCGCGGGCGCCGCGGGTGTAGCTGGCGAGCACGACCTTGCGGCCGGCCTTCCTGAGCTGCTGCACATGCGCGGCGACCGCTTCGTAGACATTGGCCTGCTGGGCGCGCTCGGGCGCGAAATCGCGCGCCGGCTCGACCTCGAAGGGAACCGTGCGCGCGCTTTCGGGCTCCGGGAACGGGGAGGCGAGGTGGACCGGGCGCCCGGCGACCGCGGCATCCCATTCCTCTTTGGGCAGATAGAGCAGGCCCGGCTCGAGCGGGCGGTAGCTGCCGGGCTCGGCGGCCATCGCCCGGGTCCGGTTCGAATGATAATCGGCGATCGCCTCGCGCCGGGCGGCGAGCGCTCCGTCGGTGCCGCTGTCGCGGACGACGATGTCCAGCTCGCCGAGATGGTCGAACAGGGTCGACAGGCTTTCCTCGAGCAGCGGCAGCCAATGCTCCATGCCGCTCATCCGCCGCCCTTCGGACAGCGCCTGGTAGAGCGGGTCGCCGGTCGCGCCGGCGCCGAACGTCTCGCGGTAGCGCGAACGGAATCGGCGGATGCTGACCTCGTCGAGCAGGGCTTCCGACGCCGGCAACAGGGTGAACGCCTGGGCCTTGTCGGTCGAGCGCTGGTCGGCCGGGTCGAAGCGGCGGATGCTTTCGACCTCGTCGCCGAAGAAGTCGAGCCGCAATGCCGTTTCCTCGCCGGCCGGGAACAGGTCGATCAGCGACCCGCGCACCGCATATTCGCCGGCCTCGGCGACCGCGTCGGCGCGCTGGTAGCCCAAGGCGTTCAGCTGCGCGATCAGCGCCTCGCGCTCGACCCGCTCGCCAATTTCCATCCGGCGGGTCAGCTGGCGGATCCGGAACGGGGTCAGGAGCCGCTGCGTCGCGGCATTGGCGGTCGCGACCAGCAACTGCGGGCCCTTGCGCTTCGCCTGCAGCGCGTTGAGCGTCGCCAGCCGCTCGGCCATCACCCGGAGCGCGGGCGACGCGCGGTCGTAGGGCAGGCAGTCCCACGCCGGCAGGGTCAGCACCTCGACGTCGGGCGCGAACACGGGGACGGTGTCGGCGAGCGCGCGCATCGCCGCTTCGTCGGCCGCGACCAGCACGGCGCGGGCGCTTTGCCCGTGCGCGGCGCGCGCCAGGTCGGCGGCCAGCAACGGCAGGAAGCCGGTCGGGATGCCGGCCAGGGTTAGCGGCTCGCTGGCGCCAAGAACGCGCTGCAGCTCGCTCATCGAGCAACCCGGATATAGTCGCGCCGCTTCAGCGCCTCCAGCATCGGACCCTCGAACCGCGCCGGCGGCTCGGCGGTTCCATGCGCCCAGGCGAGGATGTCGACGTCCTGCTCGTCGAGCAGATCGGCGAACAATGCGCGCTCGAGCGGACCCCATTGCCGGTGGTGAGCGTCGAAGAACCCTCCGACCAGCATGTCGGCCTCGCGCGTGCCGCGATGCCACGCTCGGTAGCGCAAGCGCTTGATATCGTCGGCTGGGGGCACCGCGCGGCTCTAGGCAAGAGCCGCCCGCGAGGGAAGACCGGCCGCTTCGGCGCCTATTTCTCCATCGACACGGCAACCGGATGGTGGTGCTTGGCTCCCTTGTGATGCGCGCAGCTGACCGCCGGGTTGAACTGCGTGTAGATCCCCCTCGGGTTGACGCGATACAGCCAGACATGGCGGTCGTAATGCGGCTCGAACATGTGCGCCTCGTCGATCGGAGTCGCTGGATTGTCCGCCATCAAATCGTAGGCGACATTCTGATAGGCCGGCAGCCGGGTGTTTCCAGCCTTATGCCAGGACTCGACGAACACGAGGTTCTCAACCGCGACCAGGACCAGCGAACCGTCCGCCTGCGGCTCGTAGAGCAGGACTCCCGGCTTGAGGAAATCGGTGTGGGTGCCAGCCCCGTTGACTCGCGGGTTCGGCGGCCCGGTGATGCCGAGCAAGTCCATCCGGATATAATGAACGCCCATCGCGCCGTCGCTTGCCGGCAAGCCGACCATGTCGGCCGTGACGCAGACGTCGTCGGGGTCGCGGACATAGCCTTCGGCCAGCGCCACCTTGACGTCCTGGAAGCGGCTGGTCGCGGCGCGCACGTCCTCGAGCGTCGGCTCGGGCAATCTCGCTTGCGGCGATTCAGGCATTGCAGAAGCAAAGGTGGCCGCGGATGCTGCCGCAAGCCCGAGCACGGTCTTGATCATGGTCTTGGTCTCCTGTCCGGCATTCGCCTACGCCCGCGTCGAAAGGGGTTCAACCGAAAGGCTTGCAAGGGGGTATTCAAATGTGAATAGCTCGTTGGGATGTTCGCGTGGGACGACATCGCGGTTTTCCTGGCGCTTTATCGCGAGCGGACGACCGGCCGCGCCGCGACGGCGCTTGGATGCAGCCAGCCGACCGTCGTTCGCCGCATTGCCGCGCTCGAGCAGGCGCTCGGGCTCATCCTGTTCGACCGGACTCCAACCGGTCTCGTCCCGACCGACGCGGCCCATCGACTGCTTGCCCGCGCCGAGCGCGTGGAACGGGCGGCGTGCGAATTCACGGCCGAGGTCGATCAGCTTACCGGCAGCGGTCTCGACATCCTCAAGCTCACATTCATCGATCATTTCGAGCGCTTGCTGCTTCCGGTGCTGCGCGAATTCCGCACGCGGTGGCCGGGCGTCCAAACGCAGTTGCTCGCAAGCGACCGGATTTACGACCTCGCGCGGGGAGAGGCGGACATCGGCATTCGCGGCCGGCTGCGCCCGGCCGGCGACGAGGTCGTGGTGCGTCAGCTGCCGCCGAATGGATGGACGATCTACGCATCGTCGAGCAGCAAACCGGACGAACATCCGCATTCGCCTGCCGAAGTGGCCGATTACCGGCTAGCGCTGATTGAAGGCGCGCCTTCGAAACTGCCGGTCTACCAGTGGCTGGAGCGGCTGGCGGCAAACGGCCCAACGCCGATCCGCTGCACCAACTATGGAGCCTTGAGGTCCGCCATTGCCTCCGGGGCCGCTGTTTCGGCGCTGCCGTGCAGCGCGGGCGATGGCGACCCCGACGTCGTCCCCTGCTTTCCGCCGATCGAGGAGTTCGACGTCGAGATCTTCCTGGTCGCCCGGCGCGCGATACTCCGGCGGCCGCCGGCGCGCGACCTTTTCGATACGATCGAAAACTACTTCAGGACAAACCCCGCCCTGCTGACCGGCGAGCGCGGCTGACGATGCGCCCTGAGATCCTCAATCCCTTGTTCGCCGAGGCCGAGGTGCTGAAAGGCGTCGGGCCGGGGCTGGCCAAGGCGCTCAAGCGGATCGGCCTGACCCGGGTCATCGACCTCATCTACCATCTGCCGAGCGGGACGATCGAGCGGGTTTGGGCGCGGGCGATCGGTCACGAGCTGGTCGGCCGGATCGTGATCGTCGAGGTGACCCCGTTCGAGACCCGCGCCGCGCAGGGGCGGGCGCCGTTCCGTGTGTTCGCGTCCGACGCCGACGGCAACACTCTGACTTTGGTCTATTTCAACCATCCCGGCTGGGCGAAGAAGAGCCTGCCGCTGGGCGAGAAGCGCCTCGTGTCGGGCAAGCTCGAGGCCTACGGGCAGGAGCTGCAGATCATCCATCCCGAGGTGACGGCGCCGGGCAAGGATGCCGATCTGCCGCTGCGCGAGCCGGTCTACGGCCTGACCGAGGGAGTCACCAACCGGCGGATGCGCGAGCTCGCCGCCGCGGCGCTCGAACGCGCGCCTGAGCTGCCCGAATGGATCGAGCCGAGCCTCGCCGCGCGCGAGGGCTGGCGGCCGTGGCGGGCGGCGCTTGCCGAAGCCCATGCCGAGCCGCTGGCGGGCCAGAACCGCCGCCGGCTCGCCTATGACGAGATTTTCGCCAACCAGCTGGCGCTGATGCTGCTGCGCCAGTCGGCGCGGCGCAAGCGCGGCGTTCCGCTGACCGGCGACGGCCGGCTGATCGACAGGCTGCAACTGCCCTACACGCTGACCGGCGCCCAGCGGCGGGTGATCGGGGAAATCCGCGGCGACATGGCGCAGGGCGTGCCGATGCTGCGCTTGCTGCAGGGCGACGTCGGCTCGGGCAAGACGCTGGTCGCTCTGATGGCGATGCTGATCGCGGTCGAGGGGGGCGCCCAGGCGGCGCTGCTGGCGCCGACCGAGATCCTCGCCCGCCAGCACCATGCGACGCTGCTCGCCCAGCTCGATTCGCTCGGGGTGCGGGTGGCGATCCTGACGGGCCGCGAGAAGGGGCGGGCGCGCGATTCGGTCTACATGGGGCTCGGCGACGGGTCGATCGACATCCTCGTCGGCACCCACGCGATCTTCCAGGAGAAGGTCGCCTACAGGAATCTCGGGCTGGCGGTGATCGACGAGCAGCACCGGTTCGGGGTGTCGCAGCGGCTGCTGCTGTCCGCCAAGGCCGAGCGCCCGCCGCACCTGCTGGTGATGACCGCGACCCCGATCCCGCGCACCCTGACTCTGACTCAGTACGGCGAGATGGACGTCAGCCGGATCGACGAGATGCCGCCGGGCCGGACGCCGGTCGAGACAAGGGTGATCAGCGACGAGCGCTTGGGCGAAGTGATCGACGGGCTCGGGCGGCACCTGGCCGGCGGCGGCCAGGCCTATTGGGTGTGCCCCTTGGTCGAGGAAAGCGACAAGATCGACAGCGCCGCCGCCGAGCAGCGCGCCGAGGTGCTGCGGCTGCGATTCGGCGACCGAATCGGGCTGGTCCACGGGCGGATGAAGGGGCCGGAGAAGGATTCGGTGATGGCGGCGTTCGCTTCCGGCAAGCTGGCGGTGCTGGTCGCGACCACCGTGGTCGAAGTCGGCGTCGACGTTCCCAACGCGACGTTGATGGTGGTCGAGGGCGCCGAGCGTTTCGGGCTCGCCCAGCTCCACCAGCTGCGCGGGCGGGTCGGGCGCGGGGCGGGCAAGAGCATCTGCCTGCTGGTGCGTGGGCCGAACCTGTCGGAGACCGCCCGGGCCCGCCTCGCATTGATGCGCGAGACCAACGACGGTTTCCGGATTGCCGAGGAGGATTTGCGGCTGCGCGGGCCGGGCGAGATCCTCGGCACCCGGCAATCGGGCGAGGCGGGCTTCCGGGTTGCGTCGGCCGAGGAGGTTGCCGAGCTGGCGACGGTCGCGCAGAGCGACGCGCAGCTGCTGCTCGACCGCGACGGCGGCCTCGCGGGGCCGCGCGGGCAGGCGGCGCGCACCTGCCTTTATCTGTTCGAGCGCGACCAGGCGGTTGGGCTGATTAGGAGCGGGTGACTGAAATGTCCGGACGACCCCATGTCGCCATCATGCTTGACGAGCAGCGCCCCTCCCTTGACGCCATCTTCGGCCCTGACAGTTATGTCATCGAAGAAACGAGCCCATATTCCGCGATCTTGAAGACGGCGATTGCTGACTTTGAGTTCAGCGACGACCCGCGAGACTTCGTTTCGGCCTCCATCACAAGCGTCCCGGCGGTCGACCTAATTCAGTCGCCACTGGACATCTGGATGAGGTTTCTCGACGAGGAAATCCCAGCTCAGCGACGAAGCGACCCGTACCAAGAGCAATTAGCAAACGAGCTCAAATGGATCGCGGTGATAGTTGAGAGGATTTTAAAGGACGCGGACAGGAGGAGAGAGGCCGCGTCCTTCGTCAACGGCTACAATCGAGCCTACAACGACTGGGCCAGCGGTAAGGGAAGCTGGGCCGAGCCGGACTTCAATGACTAGGCTAGCGGACTAGCAGCGCGTGCTTCTTGCGGCCGAGGCTGAGCTTGCCTTCGGTGACCACGAGGCCCGGATCGCCGACCACCTCGTCGTTGAGCCGCACCGCGCCCTCGGCGATCTTGCGCTTGGCTTCCTTGTTCGACGGGGTGAAGCCGAGCTGGGTCAGCGCATGGGCGATGTTGACCCCGTCGCCGACGCTCAAGGTCGGCAAATCCTCCCCAGCGCCCCCTTCGAAGGTGGCTTTTGCAGTCTCCTGAGCGGTGCGAGCGGCGTCGTCGCCGTGAAGCATCGCCGTCGCCGCCGTTGCGAGCGCGACCTTCGCCGCGTTTAGCTCGGCGCCCTGCAGTGTTTCCAGCATCCGGATCTCGTCGAGCGGCAGGTCGGTGAACCGGCGCAGGAATTTGCCGACGTCGGCGTCGTCGGTGTTCCGCCAGAATTGCCAGTAATCGTAGGGGCTGAGCAGGTCCGCGTTGAGCCACACGGCGCCCTGCGCGGTCTTGCCCATCTTGGCGCCGTCCGCGGTCGTGACCAGCGGCGTCGTCAGCCCGTAGAGCTCGGTCCCGTCGACCCGCCGCCCGAGCTCGATCCCGTTGACGATATTGCCCCACTGGTCGGAGCCGCCCATCTGCAGCCGGCAGCCGACGCGCCGCGACAGCTCGAGGAAGTCGTAGGCCTGGAGGATCATGTAGTTGAACTCGAGGAAGGTCAGCGGCTGCTCGCGCTCGAGCCGCAATTTGACCGAGTCGAAGGTCAGCATCCGGTTGATGGTGAAATGGCGGCCGACCTCGCGCAGGAAGGGCACGTAGGCGAGGCCGTCGAGCCACTCGGCATTGTCGAGCAGGATCGCGTCGGTCGGGCCGTCGCCGAACTTGAGCAGCTTCTCGAACGCCCGGCGGATCGAGGCGATGTTGGCGGCGATGTCCTCGGCTGTCAGCAGCTTGCGGCTTTCGTCGCGCCCCGACGGGTCGCCGACCTTGGTCGTGCCGCCGCCCATCAGCACCACCGGCTTGTGCCCGGCCTGCTGGAGCCGGCGGAGCAGCATGATCTGCACCAGGCTGCCGACGTGGAGGCTCGGCGCGGTCGCGTCGAAGCCGATGTAGGCGGTGACCGTGTCCTTCTCCGCCAGGGCGTCGAGCGCAGCGGCGTCGGTCACCTGGTGGATGTAGCCGCGCTCGTCGAGCAGCCGCAGGAGGGAGGATTTGTAGGACGTCATCAGCGCGGCTTAGCGTCATGCTTTCCACGCTGCTACTGCGATGCGGTGCAGTTCGCCCTTCAGCCCCATCCCGCGTCGCCGCCCGGCGGCCCGCCGTTCAAGGTGTGGGCGAGCGTCGACCACGTCGCCTCGCTCGGCGCGGTCGCGACGACCAACATCTGGTTCGGGGTCGGCGCTCCCGCCGGCCGGTTCGTGATTCCCAAACTGTCCAAGCCGTGGCGCGCCGACGAATTGTGGCGGACGACCTGCTTCGAGGCGTTCCTGAGGCCCGCCGGCGCTGAATCGTACCGCGAGTGGAATTTCGCTCCGACCGGCAATTGGGCGGCCTATGATTTCCAGCAATACCGGGAGGGCATGACTCGGGCCGATGTCGGCTCGCCGCCCTATATCCGGATGGAGGACAATTTCACCTGGTGGACGGTCGGGGCGACCATCGCCGCCGATGCCGGCCGGCAGTTTGCGCTCGGCCTGTCGGCGGTGCTCGAGGAGAAGGACGGGACAAAGTCCTATTGGGCGCTCGCGCACCCGGCGGAAAAGCCCGATTTCCACCATCCCGATTGCTTCGCCGCGCAGCTTGCCTAAGCACCTCCGAACGGCAGCCTCCTGAGCCGCGTCAATCTGCCCAGAACGGCGATCGCTCGACTGCAAAGGGTGAAATGCGCCGAGTGACTGCAAACAGCGACTCGTTGACAGCGGCCTCATAGTGGTAGCCAAGAGCCGACGAACTAAGGACTTCGCTAATCGTCCGGGTCCATGGAGTCAGCCTGTCGTCGAGGTTGTGCCCGACGGGCCCGCCGCTGACTGGATTATATTGAGGGGCAGTGCCCGGGTAACCTTGTTCTCGCCACAGCGCCTCGTTCGCCGCTTGCCAATCGGCCCAGATCTTGTCGATGAAGCAATGGTGAAGGAAGAAGACGGGGTCGTTAGGCGAGGTCATCGGAACCATCGATCCCCCGACCCAGAGATGGACCCGGTTATGGAGTTGGGAACCGGGGGTTTTGACGCGCGGATCCCCGCGTTGCGTCACCCAACCTTCAATTCGATTGCGGAAGCCGACGACGAACGGGCTGCTGCTGAAAGGAGGAGTGTCATAAAGCACTTCGTCCATCGCCAATTTGACATCCTCTGCAGTCGGCAGCGTTGGCATGATCGTTGCAAACTGGCGCAGCAGCGC
>DASTZO010000020.1:0-2301 GCA_035764265.1 Sphingomicrobium sp. | reverse complement strand
TGGGAAGCCGTCGCCGCGGGCACCGTGCAAGCGCACCTCCGCCAGCTGCCGGGCCCCGAGAACATGATGGGGGCGATCAAGTTCGGCTTCAACAACGACCTCGGCATTTACCTGCACGACACGCCGCACAAGAATCTGTTCGGCGAGCGGCAGCGGACGTTCAGCCTCGGCTGCGTGCGGCTCGAGGACGCCGGGCGGCTCGGCGCCTGGCTGCTGGCGCGCGAGCCGGTGCCGCCGTCCGACCGGCCCGAGCAGTCGGTCCGGCTGCCCAGGCCGGTGCCGGTCTACATCAGCTACATCACGCTTTCCGCGGACAACGGCCGGCTGGCGTTCGTCGACGACGTCTACGGCCGCGACTCGAAGGCCGGGACCGGGCTGGCGGCGCTCGAGCCGCTGACTCCGCTCGACGGGACGGCGCCCAACCCGCTCGCCGCGGCAAGCCCGGCGACGCCGCACTGAGAGTCGCTCACCGACGCGGTTTTGCGCCGCCCGCGGGTATGGTCGCGACCAGCCGCCGCCCCTGCCAGACCTCGCAGGCGCTCGCCATGCCGAGGCCGCGCGCCGCGGCGATGGCCTGCTCGTCGCTCTCGGCGCTGATGACGTCGGGCGCGCGCGCGATGCGCCTCGCCCCGTCGAGGCAATAGAGCTTGTAGTCGGGCATCCGCCTCCCCCGGCGTCGAACCATAGCCGAAACGGTCGGATTCCCCGAGTCCGCCGCCCGACAATTGGAAAAATTACTTTTGATTCAAGGGTAAGCGCGAAGCGAGGCGCTGCTCGACCAGCCGGATCGCCGCGGCGATCGCCTGGTCGACGTCGAGCGTGCTGGTGTCGAGCAGGTCGGCGTCGCGAGCCTGCTTGAGCGGAGCGGCTTCGCGCCGGGTGTCGCGCTCGTCGCGGGCGCGGATATCGGTCAGGACATCGTCGTAATGCGCCGGCAGCCCGCGCTCGAGCAACTCGCGCACCCGCCGTTGGGCGCGCACCTCGACCGAAGCGGTGACGAACAGCTTGGCGGCCGCGTCCGGGGCGACCACCGTGCCGATGTCGCGCCCATCGAGCACCGCCCCGCCCGGCTGGCCGGCGAACTGGCGCTGCCGGTCGAGCAGCGCGGCCCGGACCGACGGATAGGCCGAGATCCGCGAGGCGATGCTCGACACCGGCTCGCTGCGCAGCTCGGGGTCGTCCGGGTCGACGGCCGCGACGTCGCAGGCGCGAAGCGCCTCGAACTCGCTCGACAGGTCGCCGCCCCACCGCCACAGGTTCAGGGCGACCGCGCGGTACAGCATCCCGGTGTCCATGTGCGGCAGCTTGAAATGGCTCGCGAGCGCCCGGGCGATGGTCCCCTTGCCGCTCGCCGCGGGGCCGTCGACGGCGATGACGATCGGCTCCGGCGCGGCCTTTTCGTTGTCGGGATGCTCGCTCAAGCGATGCGCTTTGACAGGGGTCCAAGCCTATGGCAAGGCGCCCGCCGCACGGGTGCCGGGCCTCCCCACGGCCATATCCTGGACCTGCCGGACCGAACCCGAAACTGGAGTAAAACTCAATATGGTGAAGCCCGAATGGGGCGCCAAGCGCACTTGCCCCAAGTGCTCGACCCGCTTCTACGACCTCGGCAACGACGATCCGGTCCATTGCATCGAATGCGGCAATGAATGGGTCCCCGAGCCGATCCTCAAGTCCAAGCAGCCGCTTCCGTTCGAGCCGGCCGCGCCGGTCGCCAAGGAGCCGGCGGCGGAGACCGACCTCGAAGCCGAGGATCTGGCGATCGACGAGGACGAGGAGCCGTCGGCCGACGACGAGGTCGACCTCACGACCGGCGACGACGACCTCGGGGTGGAGACCGCGCCCGACGAGGACGAGGCCTAGGCCGCGATCGATTTTTCGAGTTTTCAGGGGGTTGAACTTCGCCTAAAGGCGCGTGTTCGGACGGGGCCGTAGCTCAGCTGGGAGAGCGTCGCAATGGCATTGCGAAGGTCAGGGGTTCGATCCCCCTCGGCTCCACCATCCGTCCATAAACAAACGGAAATCCGGCCGCTAGCGGACGCCTAGCGCGGCCGCATCCCGCGCCCGCCGGGCCACGGCCGCGAGGTCGGTTTCGCCGGGGCGGAGCAGCCAGCTGCCGCCGACGCACAGCACCGCATCCAGCGCCAGCCAATCGCTCGCGGTCTCGGCGGTGACGCCCCCGGTCGGGCAGAAGCGGGCATCGCCGAACGGCGCGCTGAGCGCCTTCAGCGCCGGGATTCCGCCCGAGCTTGCCGCGGGGAAGAATTTGAACCGCTCGAGCCCGAGGTCGAGCCCGCGCAT
>DASTZO010000019.1:0-2981 GCA_035764265.1 Sphingomicrobium sp. | reverse complement strand
ATCATCCGCTCGAGGAACAAGCGGTCGAATGCGGTTCCCTTGGCGGCCGCAAGCGCGGCCATCTGCTCGGGCGTCGCCATCCCCGGAATCGCGTGGCCGGCGCCGCCGGTCCCGGCCGAGTGCACCGCGTGGGCGCCGGCTGGGGCGAGCTTGGCCTGCCGCCGCTCGCGGAGCCAGCCGCGCATGAAGCCCATCTCGTCCGCCTGGGACGCGTCGATCCGGCGGGCGACGTCGATGATCGCCTGCCGGTTGGTGCGTCCCTTGACCAGCGCCGCCATGTCGATCGCCTGCTGGTGATGGGCAATCATGTCCTGCATGAAGCGAACGTCGTCCGGCGAGAATCGGGTGTCGGCGATGCGGGTCGCCTGGTCGGCGCTGATCGGAACCGCCGGCTGCCCGGGCGCCCCCGGCTGGATGATCGGCACGGTCTGCGCCGCCGCGCCGGCGGCCGCGGCCGCGAGGCCGATGGCGGCAAGCCGGCGGACCATTCGGCGCTTCGGTGATGGACGGTCGAACAGCATTCGGGAGCTTCTCCTGGGCGGTCGTTGGCCAGGATGGCTAGCCGAGGACTCAACTGCGCGCCAGCGTCGGCGGCGGCCCGGCGGCGCTCGCTGTCGGTCGCCAATCCGCCTGCGGTTTGGTAACGCCGCCAAGTCAGGGGAAACAGTTATGGATCGCAGGCAATTTCTCGCCACGGCGGCCGTCGGCGGCGCCGCGACTCTCGGCATCGCTTACCCGCGGGAGGCTCCGGCGGCGCCGGCCGCGGCGTTCCCGGACCGGTCCAGCTCGTGGGACGAGATCAAGCGCCAGTTCGAGATCAAGCCGGGCATCGTCCAGATGTCGAGCTTCTACCTCGCCTCGCACCCCAGGCCGGTCCGCGAGGCGATCGAGCGCCACCGCCGCGGCCTCGACCAGGAATCGCACGGCTATATCGAGGAGAATGTCGGGAGGCTGGAGCGCGCGGTCCGCGAGGCCGCGGCGAGCTACATGCGGGTCCATCCGGACGAGCTCGCCTTCACCGACAGCACGACCATGGGCCTCGGCCTCATCTATTCGGGAATGAAGCTGAAGCCCGGCCAGGAAGTCCTGACCGACACCCGCGACCATATCGTCACGACGGTGTCGGCCAGCAACGGCGCCCGGCGCTCCGGCGCGTCGTTCCGCCAGGCGCCGCTCTACTCCGACCCGGCGAGGGTCAGCGCCGAGGAGGTCGTCGACAACGTCCGCAGCAACCTGCGCCCCAACACCCGGCTGCTGGCGATCACCTGGGTCCATTCGGGGACCGGGGTGAGGATGCCGGTCCGCCGAATCGCCGAGGCCGTGCGCGCGCACAATCGCGGCAGGCCGGCCGACGAGCGGACCCTGCTCGCGCTCGACGGAGTCCACGGCTTCGGGGTCGAGGACGTCGCCATCCCCGAGCTTGGCGTCGACTTCTTCATCGCCGGGACCCACAAATGGCTGACCGGTCCGCGCGGCACCGGCCTCGTCTGGGCGACCGAGGACTCCTGGCGGTTCGTCGAGCCGACCATCCCGACCTTCGATCCAATGTGGCGCCCGCCGCCGCTCGAGCGGATGCCGCTCGCCGCGGTTCACACGCCCGGCGGCTTCCACAGCTTCGAGCACCGCTGGGCGCTGGCCGAGGCGTTCCGGTTCCACTCGGGCATCGGCAAGGACCGGGTCGCGAGGCGAATCCACCATTTGAACAGCCTGGCCAAGACGGGGATGGCGAAGCTTGCGAAGGTTCGAATCCACACGCCGATGAGCGCCGATCTGTCGGCCGGGATCATCGCGTTCGAGGTCGCCGGCCGGACTCCGGCCGAAGTCGTCCAGCGGCTCCACCGGCAGGGGATCATCGCCAGCGTCACGCCCGGTTTCTACCGCCCGGCCCTGGCCCGCGTCGCGCCCAGCCTGCTCACCACCGAGGCGGACGTCGAGCGAACGGTCCGGGCGATCGCCGCCCTCTGAAGGCTGGACCGCCCGCGGGGCTTCCCACGCGAGTCCCATCGCATTATCAGGCCGCGCTGACCCACCCCGGTTTTCCAGAAGGCTCCATGACCGTCACCATTTCGAGCGCGTTCGACGCGGGCAATATTCGCGTCGTCAGGCAGGACGGCGACTTGATCGATCTCGAGATCGTCAAGGACCATATGTCCGATTTCTACCAATGGTTTCACTTCCGCCTCGCCGGCGCCGCCGGCCGCGAGGTGACCCTGCGCATCGTCAATTGCGCCGGCTCGGCCTACCCGCACGGCTGGCCCGACTATCGCGCCTGCCTGTCGGCCGACCGCGAGGAATGGGTGCGGGTTTCCGGCACCAGCTACGCCGACGGCGTCCTGACGATGAAGCTGATGCCGCCGACCGACTGCGTGTGGCTGGCCTATTTCGCGCCTTATTCGATGGAGCGGCACCACGATCTGGTGACCGCGATCGCGGCGCTCGACGGCGTCCGGTACAGCTCGCTCGGCAAGTCGCTGGACGGCCAGGACATCGACTGCCTGACGATCGGCGAGGGCGATCTGAACGCCTGGCTCTACGCCCGCCAGCACCCGGGCGAGACGATGGCCGAATGGTGGATGGAAGGCGCGCTCGAGAAGCTCTGCGACCCCGAGGACCCGGTCGCCCGGGTGCTTCGCCGCGAGTGCACGTTCCGGGTGATCCCCAACATGAACCCCGACGGGTCGCGCCGCGGGCACCTGCGGACCAACGCGGCCGGGGTGAACCTCAACCGCGAGTGGCACGCGCCGAGCGCGGACAAGAGCCCCGAGGTGCTGTGCGTGCGCGATGCGATGGACCGCTCCGGGGTCGATTTCGCGATGGACGTCCACGGCGACGAGGCGATCCCGGCCAACTTCCTCGCCGGCTTCGAAGGCATTCCCTCGATCACCGAGCGCCAAAAGGGCCTGTTCGACAAGTTCGGCGAAACGCTCGAGCGCCTGTCGCCGGACTTCCAGCGGGCGCAGGGCTACGAGATCGCCGCGCCC
>DASTZO010000018.1:0-5144 GCA_035764265.1 Sphingomicrobium sp. | reverse complement strand
GCCACGGTGATCTTCGACAAGCCCCAGCCGGTGCGGGTGCTGGCGTTGATCGATGCCAAGGGCGGCGCGAGCAGCTCGGCCGATTCGGATGCCGAGCTCCAGGCGCTGATGGTGCAGGCGGCCGGTCGGACGCTTGACGGGAGCGGCCAGGCGCCGGTCCGCGACAAGGTCATCGGCGACCTGCGCGACGGGCTGAAGCTCGCCTCATTCACCTGGCACAAGCCGGTCGCGGACAAGGAGGTCGCCGGCTACCGCGAGGCGCTGCTCAACATCATCGAGACCCCCAATGCGGCCTTGTTCCACGTCAACGGGCGCCCGTTCGACCACGACCGGACGGACATGGTCCTGCCGCTCGGCAAGGCGGAGGAATGGCATGCGGTTTCGCTGCTGGGCGCGCACCCGCTGCACATGCACGTGAACCCGTTCCAGATCGTCAGGATCCAAAACTCAAAGGGCGACGACGTCACCGACCCCAAGGGCCCGGCCTTCGATCCCGACTATGCCGGGCTGAAGGGCGAGTGGAAGGACACGATCTTCTTGAAGCAGGACCTGCGGGTCGCCTTCCGCACCCGCTACGAGCGCTTCACCGGGGACTTCGTCACCCACTGCCACATCATGGTCCACGGCGACGAGGGAATGATGCTCAAGCTGAGCATCGCCGATGACGGGGAAGCGAAGAAAGTGGCGCAGCACGAGGCGCACTAGCGCCTTCGGGAGGACCCAAGGCGCACGTCGATCACGTTGCGAAAGTGGGGAATGCGGTCAAAGGTCGGGAAGACGTCGTCTGTTCGACACAAGGCAAAAGCCGGCGCGGAGTGAATCCGCGCCGTCGGTCCTGTCGCGCTGACGTGCGCAGGCCGTCCGGCTTTCGCCGGCTCTACGCGCTGGCTCCCGAATGCTGCGCATTCGCTCACCTGCGCCCGGCAGCTCAAGTCAGGCCTGGTGGATCGCCTTGACCACTTGGTAGGTCTCGAGGCCTTCCTTGCCGCCTTCGTTTCCGAAGCCGCTGTCCTTGACCCCGCCGAACGGCGCGTCGGCGACCGATATGGCGAAGGTGTTGATTCCGACCATGCCGGCCTCGATCGAGTCGCCGAGCAGATTGGCGCGGCGGCCGTTCTCGGTGAAGGCGAACGCGGCGAGGCCGTAGGGCAGGCGGTTGGCCTCGTGGATCGCCTCGTCGAACGTGTCGAACGCGCGCGTCACCGCGACCGGGCCGAACGGCTCTTCGTTCATGATCTCGGCCTCGTTGGGGACGTCGGCGAGCAGGGTCGGCTGGAAGAAGAAACCGCCGTCTCCGGGGCCGCCGCCGGCGAGCACGCGCGCGCCCCTCTGCTTGGCGTCCTCGATCAAAGCGCCGACCGTCTCGGGCCGCCTGGCGTTGGCAAGCGGGCCCATCTTGGTGCCCTCGGCGAGCCCGTCGCCGACCTTCACCTTGGCGGTGCGCTCGGCGAAGCCCTTGAGGAACGCATCGTAGATCCCGCGCTGGACGTAGAAGCGGGTCGGCGAGACGCACACCTGGCCGGCGTTGCGGAACTTCTGCGGCACGACCATGTCGAGCGTCTTCTCAAGGTTGCAATCGTCGAAGATTAGCACCGGCGCGTGGCCGCCGAGCTCGAGCGTGATCCGGGTCATGGAGTCGGCGGCGAGCTTCATCAGCGTCTTGCCGACCGGCACCGAGCCGGTGAAGCTGACCTTGCGGATGACCTTCGAGCCGAGCAGCTTCTCGCTGATGTGGCTGCCGTTGCCGTGGACCAGCTGCGCGACTCCCGCGGGGATTCCGGCCTCGGCCAGGGCGCGGAACAATTCGCCTGTGCAGCCCGGGGTTTCCTGCGGCGGGCGCGAGATCACCGTGCAGCCGCTGGCGAGCGCCGCGGCGACTTTCTTGGCGAGCAGATAGATCGGGAAGTTCCACGGGGTGAAGGTCGCGCACGGGCCGACCGGCTGGCGGATCACCCGCGACAGCTGCCCGGCCGGTCGCACCAGGGTGCGGCCGTAGTCGCGCTTGATCTCCTCGGCGTACCAGTCGAACAGTTGCGCGCTGCCGAGGACTTCGGCGCGCGCCTCGGGAAAGATCTTGCCCTGCTCCTGGGTCAGGATGCGGCCGATATGCTCGGCGCGCTCGCGCAGCAGGTCGGCGGTCTTGTGGAGGATCGCGCTGCGTTTCTCGACGTCGGTCGACCGCCATTCGGGCCAGGTCCGCTCGGCCGCGGCCAGCGCCTCCTCGAGGTCGCTGTCGCTGGCCAGCGGAAGCTCGGCGATGCCGCTCCCGGTGACCGGGTTGACGACGGTGAAATGGTCGCGGTCCTCGCCGGCGCGCCAGCTGCCGTCGATGAACAGCTTCAAGTCTGCTTCATATCCCATGGCGGCGCAGATAGGCCTCGGTTGAAGCGGCTGCAACGCTTCGCTAGGCGGGGCCCCGAAAAGGAGACGCAGGGCATGACCAAGCAGGAACTGGTGGCGAAGATGCAGGCGGGGCAGGCGTGGGTGCCCGGCAAGCGCGTCAAGCTCGACTTCGGCGGCGAGGGGACGGTGATGCTCGACGGCGCCGCGAGCCAAGTCAGCGAGGACGACGGCGAGGCCGACACGGTGATCAAGGTCGGCTGGGACGACTGGCAGCAGATGGCCGCCGGCCAATTGGACGGAATGACCGCGTTCATGACCGGCAAGCTGAAAGTCGAGGGCGACATGTCCAACGCGATGCAGCTGCAGGGCGTGCTGGCCAAGCTGCGGGGCTGAAGGGCGGCGGATGAAGAAAATCTACCCCGATGCGAAGGCCGCGCTCGACGGGCTGCTGTTCGACGGCATGACCATCGCGGCCGGCGGGTTCGGCCTGTGCGGGATCCCCGAGCGGCTGATCGACGCGATCGTCGCCAGCGGGGTCAGGGATTTGACCATCGCCTCGAACAACGCCGGCATCGACAATGAGGGGCTCGGCAAGCTGCTCCGCACCCGCCAGGTGAAGACAATGATCTCGTCCTACGTCGGCGAGAACAAGGAGTTCGAGCGGCAATATCTCGCCGGCGAGCTCGAGGTCGAATTCTGCCCGCAGGGGACGCTCGCCGAGCGGATGCGCGCCGGCGGCGCCGGAATCCCCGGCTTCTATACCAAAACGGGCGTCGGCACGGTCGTCGCCGAGGGCAAGGAATTGAAGGAGTTCGACGGCGAGACCTACGTGCTCGAGCGCGGCATCCGCGCCGACCTTTCCATCATCAAGGGCTGGAAGGCCGACGAAGACGGCAATTTGCTGTTCCGCAAGACCGCCCGCAACTTCAACCAGCCGGCCGCGACCTGTGGGCGAGTCTGCGTCGCCGAGGTCGAGAAGATCGTGCCCGTCGGCAGCCTCGACCCCGACTGCATCCATCTGCCGTCGATCTACGTGAAGCGGCTGATCTGCGGCGCGCCCTACGACAAGAAGATCGAGTTCCGGACCGTCCGCGAGCGGGAGGCGGCATAATGCCCTGGGACCGCAACCAGATGGCCGCGCGGGCGGCGAAGGAGCTTCGCGACGGCTATTACGTCAACCTCGGAATCGGCATCCCGACGCTGGTCGCCAACCACATCCCGGCCGGGCTGACGGTGACCCTGCAGAGCGAGAACGGGATGCTCGGGATCGGGCCGTTCCCGTACGAGGACGAGGTCGACCCGGACCTGATCAACGCCGGCAAGCAGACCATCAGCGAGCTTCCGTCGTCCTCCTATTTCAGCTCGTCGGACAGCTTCGCGATGATCCGCGGCGGCCATATCGACCTGACGGTGCTCGGCGCGATGGAGGTGTCGGAAAAAGGCGACATCGCCAACTGGATGATCCCCGGCAAGATGATCAAGGGCATGGGCGGGGCGATGGACCTGGTCGCCGGGGTCAAGAAGATCATCGTCGTGATGGAGCATGTGTCGAAGAACGGCGACCCCAAGTTCATCCCCGAGTGCACCCTGCCGCTGACCGGCCAGAACGTCGTCGACATGATCATCACCGACCTCGCGGTGTTCCAGCGGCCCGACCACGACAGCCCGTTCCGGCTGATCGAGCGGGCCCCCGACGTCACGGCTGAGGAAATCGGCTCCAAGACCAGCGCGCGTTACGAGGAATGAAAGCGGTCGCCGCGGGCCTGCTGCTGTTCCTCGCGGCCTGTGGGAACGAGCGGCCGGTGGCGATCGACGGCTCCTCGGCCGAGGCGTTCGAGCGCAGCGCCGCCGAGGCTCGGCGCCAGCTTCCCGACGCCGAGCGGCTGCTGTTCGACCGCGCGATCCGGACCGTCGGCGGGCGCCGGCACTCGGAGCGCGATCCGGGCGCGCTGGCGCGGGTGACCTTCGACGGCATGACGGCGCGTGAGGTCGTCGCCGACCAGCGCGCGCGCGAGAAATAGGAGGGATTCCGATGCCCAGGCTTGCCACGCTCCTGATTGCGACCGCGGCGCTCGCCGCCTGCGACCAGCCGCGGACCGATGCGCCGCCCGCCAACGCCGTGGCGCCGGCCGGGCCGGCTCAGCTCAGCCTGACCCGGCTCGACTGCGGCAGCGCGACGATCAAGGATTTCGACGCCTTCTTCTCCGACCGGCCCGGCCTCTACGCGAAGGGCCCGCGCGAGATCACCGACAGCTGCTATCTGATCCGGCACCGCAGCCCGATGGGCGACCGGGCGATGGTCTGGGACACCGGCTTTGCGGCCGGCCTGAAGGGCCGCTCGCAGGACATGGGCGAGCTCGTCGCGCGGCTCGGCTCGACGATCGCCGAGCAGCTCGCGCGGCTCGGGCTGAAGCCCGGGGACGTCGACATCGTCGGAATCAGCCACATGCACCCCGACCACACCGGCCAGGCGGCGCAATTCCCGAACGCGGCGCTGCTGATCGGCAAGCGCGATTTCGAACAGACCGCGGGCAAGGACGACCCGTTCGGGCCGTGGCGCGGGGCAGGCAAAGCGGTGACCCTGGTCGGCGCCGACCACGACGTGTTCGGCGACGGCAGCGTGACGGCGCTGCATTTGCCGGGGCACACGCCCGACCATCTGGCGCTGCTGGTCAAGCTGGCGAGCGGGCCCGTGCTGCTGAGCGGCGACCTCTACCATTCGACCGAGGCGAGGGCGAAGCGCGGCGTGCCGCCGTTCAACACCGACCGGGCGCAGACGCTCGCCTCGATGGACCGGTTCG
>DASTZO010000017.1:0-2919 GCA_035764265.1 Sphingomicrobium sp. | reverse complement strand
TTCGGGGACGTCCTCGGTGACGACCGCGTTCGCGCCGACGCGGGCGCGCTCACCGACCACGATCGGGCCGATGATCTGTGCGCCCGAGCCGATGATGACGTTGTCGCGCAGCGTCGGGTGGCGCTTGCCGCCGATGCCGGTCGACGGGTTGGTGCCGCCCAAGGTGACGTTCTGGTAGATGGTGACGTCGTCGCCGATCTCGGCGGTCTCGCCGATCACCGTGAAGCCGTGGTCGATGAAGAAGTTGCGGCCGATCCTGGCGCCGGGATGGATGTCGATCGCGGTCAGGAAGCGCGCCAGATGGTTGACGACCCGGGCGAGGAAATAGAGCCGCCCGCCGTACAGCCAGTGGCCGATGCGGTGCATCCCGAGCGCCAGCACGCCCGGATAGAGCAGCACCTCCCAGCGCGAATGCGCCGCCGGGTCGCGCGCCTTGACCGAATCCAGATAGTCGACAAGCCCTGAAATCACGCGATCCCCTTGCTCCTCATCCCCGCAATCTAGGTGCGAGCCGCCCGAAATGCCAGCCGGGCCGAGGCCGGCGCATCCGGTTTCGCTTGCGGCGCGGTCGGCGGTTCGGCACATCGCGCGGCGCAATCAGGGGTGGAGACAAGAGATTTTCCCGTCCGTCCTGGCCGATCCGGCGGTCCTGCTGCCGTTCATCGCCATCGGCTTCGCCGCCCAGATGGTGGACGGCGCGCTCGGGATGGCGTTCGGGCAGATCTCGAGCACCCTGCTGATCAGCATGGGCGTTCCGCCGGCGGCGGCCTCGGCCGGGGTGCACACCGCCGAGACCTTCACCACCGGCGTCTCGGGGATCAGCCACGTCGCCCACGGCAATGTCGACTGGCGGCTGTTCTTCCGGATCGTCATCCCCGGGGTGATCGGCGGGGTCGCGGGCGCCTATCTGCTGTCCAACGTCAGCGCCGAGGCGGCCAAGCCGGTGGTCCTGACGTATCTGACCCTGCTCGGCCTGTACCTGTTCTACCGCGGGGTGATGCACCGCCACACCGAGCGGCGGCCCAGGATCGTCGCCCCGCTCGGCCTTGCCGGCGGCTTTCTCGACGCGGCCGGCGGCGGCGGCTGGGGAGCGATCGTCACCTCCAACCTGCTGGTCCAGGGCAGCAACCCGAGGCGCACCATCGGTACCGTCAACACCGCCGAGTTCTTCCTCACCGTCACCATTTCGGCGACCTTCATCGCCGCGCTCGGCTGGGAAGCCTTCACCATCGCCACTCTGGGGCTGCTGATCGGCGGGGTGGCGGCGGCGCCGTTCGGCGCGTGGATCGCCAAGCGGGTCAACCCCGACCGGCTGCTGACCCTGGTCGGAGCGCTGGTGACGCTGACCAGCGGCTACGCGCTCTACCGAGTGCTCACCAGGGCCGAGGCGCTGGCGTTAATCGCCTGAACCGCTTATCCGGGCGGGACTGATCGGGACCGCCCATGACGACCTACCTCCCCACCATCCGCCAGCTTCAATATCTGATCGCGCTCAAGGACTACGGCCATTTCGGCAAGGCGGCCGAAAGCTGCTTCGTCACCCAGTCGACCCTGTCGGCGAGCCTGCGCGAGCTCGAGGCGCTGGTCGGGGTCACCCTGGTCGAGCGCACCCGGCGGGTGGTGCGCTTCACGCCGCTCGGAGCGAAGATCGCCGACAAGGCGCGCCGGGTGCTGCGCGAGACCGAGGAGCTGGCCGACATGGCGCGCGCCGAAGGCCAGCCGCTGCACGGCGAGTTGCGCATGGGGGTGATCCCGACCATCGCGCCTTTCCTTCTGCCGGCGATGCTGCCGCGGCTTCGCGAGCAATGGCCGAGCCTCAAGATCTTCCTCCGCGAGGAAGCGAGCCAGGCGGCCTGCGACGCGCTTCACCGCGGGCAGCTCGACTGCGTGCTCCTGGCGATGCCCTACGCGTGCGGCGACGTCGACACCGCCATGCTGTTCGACGACCGGCTGTTCGTCGCCTTCCCGGGCGGCGAGGCGCCAAAGGGGACCCCGGGCGGAGCCTCGGTCGAGGCGGCGGCGATCGACGAGAACCGGCTGCTGCTGCTCGAGGACGGCCATTGCCTCAAGGACCATGCGCTCGCCGCGTGCAACCGGCCCGAGCTCCGCGCCGAAGCGGCGATGATGGGCACCTCGCTGCACACGCTGGTGCAGATGGTCGACAACGGCCTCGGCCTGACGTTCGTCCCGTCGATGGCGATCGAGGCGGGGATCCTCGACGGCACCGACATCGAGGCGCGGCCGCTGCGCTCGGACCACGGCTACCGGCGGATCGCGCTCGTCTGGCGCCGCTCGAGCCCGCGCGAGGAAGAGTTCCGGCTGCTCGCCGAGACGCTCCGGCAGATCAGCCGGAAAGTCATTCCCTCGCTGGCCGCGGCCATTCCCGGGGATGCCGCGGCGCGCGGGGAGGGGCGCGCGCGCCGCGGCATTGGAAGCTAGCGCTACTTCGCCATGGCCGGCTCGGCGACTCCGATCGGCTCGACGCTGTCGGGCTTCTGCGGGAGGTCGAAGCGGTCGGCGTTCATCACCTTGGTCCACGCGTGGACGAAGTCGCGGACGAACTTCTCCTCGTTGCCGCGCTCGGCATAGACCTCGGCCACCGCGCGCAGCTGGCTGTTGGAGCCGAAGATCAGGTCGGTGCGGGTCGCGCGCCACTTCTCCTGCTTGCCGCCGCGATCGTAGCCGATGAACAGCTCGTCGCCGCTTGTATCGACCACCTGCCAGAAGGTGTCGTTGTCGAGCAGATTGACGAAGAAGTCGTTGGTCAGCTGGCCCTTGCGGGTCGTGAAGACGCCCTCCGGAGCATCCTTGTAGTTGGCGCCGAGCACGCGCAGCCCACCCAGCAGCACCGTCATTTCCGGCACCGACAGGCCGAGCAGCGACGCTCGGTCGAGGAGCAGCTCCTCGGTCGTCACCGAA
>DASTZO010000016.1:0-2262 GCA_035764265.1 Sphingomicrobium sp. | reverse complement strand
CGGACCCGGCTACCCGACATTTCCGAGCCGCTGCCGCTTCCCCATTTCCTTCAATTCCGCGAAGCTTCGAGAGCGCTCTATTTTGCTGACGAAGCGGGCGGCGAAGCGGCGGCGGGCGCCTTTACTTCTGGGCCGGCCGCGATCCTGACCGGGCCCGAGGGCGGCTTCACCGACGAGGAACGCTCGGCGATCCGCGCCGCGCCCAACGCGGTCCCGGTCTCGCTCGGACCGCGCATCCTGCGCGCCGAAACCGCGGCTCTGGCCGCGCTCGCCGCCTTCATGGCGGTCGCCGGGGACTGGCGCGGATAGCGCCGCACGGCTAGGGCGCCGCCCCACATGACCACCCGCACCGACACCAGCGCCAGCCCGGCCATCGAAAGCCGCGATGACTTGCTGTCGGTATTCTCCGGCGGCGAGAAAGCGCGCGACGACTGGCGCATCGGCACCGAGCACGAGAAGTTCGTCTACCGCTGCGACGATCACCGCGCCCCGTCGTGGGAGGAGCCGGGCGGGATCCGCGACCTCTTGCTCGGCCTCACCGAATTCGGCTGGCGGCCGGTCGAGGAGGAGGGGAAGGTGATCGCGCTGACCGGCCCCGACGGCACCATCAGCCTCGAGCCCGCCGGCCAGTTCGAGCTGTCGGGCGCGGCCCTGACCGACCTACACATGACCTGCGCCGAGGCGGCGCGGCACCTGCAGCAGTGCAAGACCGTCGGCGACCGCCTGGGAGTCGGCTTCCTCGGCCTCGGCATGTGGCCCGACAAGCGCCGCGACGAGCTGCCGATGATGCCCAAGGGCCGCTACGCGATCATGGCCCGCCACATGCCGCGGGTCGGCAAGCTCGGACTCGACATGATGCTCCGCACCTGCACCATCCAGGTCAACCTCGATTACTCGTCCGAGGCCGACATGGTGAAGAAGTTCCGGGTCGGCCTAGCGCTGCAGCCGGTGGCGACGGCGCTGTTCGCCAACTCGCCGCTGACCGAGGGCAAGCCCAACGGCTACAAGAGCTACCGGAGCCACATCTGGGAGGACACCGACCCGCACCGCACCGGCATGCTGCCGTTCGTGTTCGACGAGGGCTTCGGCTACGAGCGCTACTGCGACTACGCGCTCGACGTGCCGATGTACTTCGTGTTCCGCGACGGCCAGTACATCGACGTCGCCGGCGAGAGCTTCCGCACCTTCCTCGACGGCAAGCTGCCGCAGCTGCCCGGCGAGAAGCCGCTGCTCAGCGACTTCACCGACCATCTGTCGACCGCATTCCCCGAGGTTCGGCTGAAAAGCTTCCTCGAGATGCGCGGCGCCGACGGTGGGCGCTGGGGCCGCATCTGCGCGCTTCCGGCGCTGTGGGTCGGGCTGCTCTACGCCGACGAGGCGCTCGACGCCGCCTGGGACCGCGTCCGGCACTGGACGATCGAGGAGCGCGAGCAGCTGCGCCACGACGTCCCCAGGCTCGCGCTCGAGGCGCCGGTGCCGGGCGGCGGAACGGTCCACGACCTGGCCCGCGAGGTGCTCGACCTGGCCGCGCTCGGCCTCAACCGGCGAGGGGTGCTCAACGCCGCCGGCGACAATGAGGGCGGATTCCTCGACCCGTTGCGCGACGTGGTCGCAAGCGGCAAGACGCCCGCCGACCGGTTGCTGGAAAAATATCACGGCGAGTGGGGCGGCGACGTCCGCCGAATCTACGAGGAAATGAGCTTTTAGATGGACATTCAGGTGACCGAGCGCCGGACGCTCTACCCGCTGGCGGAGCCCTGCAAGTCGGGCCATCTCGACGTCGGCGACGGCCACAGCCTCTACTGGGAGCTGTGCGGCAACCCGGACGGCAAGCCGGCCGTGTTCCTTCACGGCGGCCCGGGATCCGGGATCAGCGTCAGGCACCGCGGGCAGTTCGACCCGAAGCGCTACAATGTGCTGCTGTTCGACCAGCGCGGCGCCGGAAAATCGACCCCGCACGCGGGGCTCGAGGCGAACACGACTTGGCATCTGGTCGACGACCTCGAGCGGCTTCGGACGATGGTCGGAGTCGACCGCTGGATGGTGTTCGGCGGCTCGTGGGGCTCGACCCTGGCGCTGGCCTACGCGCAGACGCATCCGCAGCGCACCACCGAGCTGGTCCTGCGCGGCATCTTCATGCTGCGTCGCTGGGAGCTGGAGTGGTTCTACCAGGAAGGCGCCAACCGCCTGTTCCCGGACGCGTGGGAGCACTACATCGCCGCGATCCCGCCGGTGGAGCGGCACGACCTGATCTCGGCCTTC
>DASTZO010000015.1:0-2051 GCA_035764265.1 Sphingomicrobium sp. | reverse complement strand
GATCGAGCAGCTCTACCCGTTCCCCTCCGAGCCCTTGGTCAAGCGGCTGAAGGCGATGCCCGGGCTCGAGCAGCTGGTCTGGGCGCAGGAGGAGCCGAAGAACAACGGCGCCTGGCTGTTCGTCGAGCCGCTGCTCGAGTGCTGCCTCAAGGAGGCGGGCGTCGCGGGCATGCGGCCGCAATATGCGGGGCGCGATTCGGCCGCGTCGCCGGCGACCGGCCTCGCCAAGCGCCACGCGGCCGAGCAGGCGGCCCTGATCGCCGGAGCTCTCGGCCACCCCTCGACAAAGCCCGAGGCAGGTAGCAGTGAGCGCGCGGACAGTCCGGCCGCGGCCCAGTGAAGGATCAACATGGCGACTGACGTTCAGGTCCCGGCGCTCGGGGAGTCGATCACCGAGGGGACGCTCGCCCAGTGGCTGAAGCAGTCGGGCGACGCGGTCGCCGCCGACGAGCCGATCGCCAGCCTCGAGACCGACAAGGTCACGGTCGAGGTGCCCTCGCCGGTCGCCGGAGTGTTCGGCGAGGCGCTGGTCAAGGAAGGCGACACGGTCGCGGTCGGGGCGGTGATCGCCCGGATCGACGAAGGCGCGCAAGCCACGGCCGCGCCCGCCGCAGCGACCGCCTCCTCGCCGGCTGCCGAAGCGGCCGACGCGACCACCAACCCCGCCGGCGCGGGCGAGACGCCGACCCTGCGCGGCGACGATCATGCGCCCGAGCCCGAGCGGCGGGCGAGCGCCGCCGACACTCCGGCGGCGGACTCGGCGGAGGCGCACGGCGGCGACACGATCATCACCCTGTCGCCGGCGGTTCGGCGCGCGGTCCTCGAGCATCACGTCGACCCGTCGAAGATCAAGGGCACCGGCAAGGACGGGCGGCTGACCAAGGACGACGTGATCGCGGCCGCCGAGGCGCAGAAGGCGGGCGTCCAGCCCCAGGCCCGGGCCTCCGCGCCTCCGGCGGCGGCGAAGCCTGCGGCACCCGCGGCTGCTGCCACCGGCGAGCGCAAGGAAGAGCGCGTCAAGATGTCGCGCCTTCGCCAGACCATCGCCGCGCGGCTGAAGGAGGCGCAGAACACGGCGGCGCTGCTGTCCACCTTCAACGACGTCGACATGTCGGCGGTGATCGAGGCGCGCGCCCGCTACAAGGACCTGTTCGAGAAGAAGCACGGCATCCGGCTCGGCTTCATGGGCTTCTTCGTCAAAGCCGTCGCGCTCGCCACCCGCGACCTGCCGGCGGTCAACGCGCGCATCGACGGCGACGAGATCGTCTACCACGACTATCTCGACGTCTCGATCGCGGTCTCGGCGCCCAAGGGGCTGGTGGTGCCGGTGGTCCGCAACGCTCAGGCGATGAGCTTCGCCGAGATCGAGAAGACGATCGCCGACTACGGCAAGCGGGCCAAGGAAGGGACGCTGGGCATCGAGGAGATGCAGGGCGGCACCTTCACCATCTCCAACGGCGGCGTGTTCGGCAGCCTGCTGTCGACGCCGATCATCAACCCGCCGCAATCGGCGGTGCTGGGCATGCACCGCATCGAGGAGCGGCCGGTGGTCCGCGACGGCCAGGTCGTGGTGCGGCCGATGATGTACCTGGCGCTGAGCTACGACCACCGGCTGGTCGACGGGCGCGAGGCGGTCACCTTCCTGGTCCGGGTCAAGGAAGCGATCGAGGACCCGACGCGGCTGCTGATCGACCTTTAAGGACCCTCACGAAAGAAACAGAATGGCGGAAGAGTTCGATTTCGACGTGCTGGTGATCGGCGCCGGGCCCGGCGGCTATGTCGCGGCGATCCGCGCCGCTCAGCTCGGCCTCCGGACCGCGTGCGCCGAAAGCCGCGCGACCCTGGGCGGCACCTGCCTCAACGTCGGCTGCATCCCGTCGAAGGCGCTCCTCCACGCGTCCGAGCTGTTCGAGGAAGCGCATGACGGAACGCTCGCCAAATGGGGCGTCAAGGCCGCGAAGGTCGAGCTCGACCTCGGCCAGATGCACGCGACGCGATTGGAAGCGGTCAAGGGGCTCACCCAGGGCATTGAGTTCCTGTTCAAGAAGAAC
>DASTZO010000014.1:0-5142 GCA_035764265.1 Sphingomicrobium sp. | reverse complement strand
CCCGATCACCACCGAGCCGGCGGCGAGGAATTCGTCGAGCGACGACGAATCAGCGAACGCGTCGAGCGTCAGGTGCGGCAGTGGTTCGCTGGCGAGATCGCGCGAGATGATCGCGGCGCGCGGGTTGGCGGCACGCAGCTGGTCGACGATCGACCGGGTGAGGATTCGGCTGACGCTGTTGTCGCCGTTGATGCTGCTGTCGATGTGAAGGATAGTCACTATTGCCTCCCTGGTATGGATTTGTTACCGAGGCACCCTAAGTAACCACGTGGAAACCGGCCGCAAGAACGCACTTTTTTGTGGCCGACGCACAAATTTGTGGCGCGGGAACAGCCGTGTCGCCGGAGAACGACCATGAAGGACCCCAGCAACCCAGTCTGCCGGACGATCAGCACCCTGCTGTCGCGGATCGGCGACAAATGGACGGTGCTCGTGGTCGTGACCCTCGGCGACGGCCCCAGGCGCTTCAACGAGCTCCGGCGCGAGATCCCGAGCGTCTCGCAGCGCATGCTGACGCTCACCTTGCGCAATCTCGAGCGCGACGGGATCGTCAACCGCACCGTCACGCCGAGCATTCCGCCGCGCGTCGATTATGAGCTTACCCCGCTCGGCCATTCGCTGCTCAGGCCGATCACGGCCCTGACGCAATGGGCGCTCGAGAATGTCGAGGAGATCCATTCGGCGCAGGCCCGCTTCGACGCCGCGCAGGACAAGGCCGAAGCGGCATGAGCTCGGCGGCCGATCCGGGCCAGATCCGCGATTTGCTCGGTCGCGGGGATTCCTACGTCCGGGACGGCGACGATCGCGCCGCCATGTCCTTTTACCAGGCGGCGCTCGGTGCCGCGCGCGGAGTCCGGCTTGTCGATTCCGAGACGATGGCCGACCTGCGCCGCGCCCAGGCCTTCGTCCAGCAGCGCGCGCTGGAGTTCGAGCAGGCGCTCGATCGCGTCGTCCAGGGCGCCGAGCCGGCCAGCCCGATCCACCGGCTTCGGCTGACCCACGCGATGGACATGCTGAAGGGCAAGCGAAGCATCTACCCGCAGCAGCCGTCGGTCCTTTACTATCCCTATCTGGCGCAGCGGCAGTTCTGGGAACGCGACGAGTTCGACTGGGCGGCGGAGCTGGAGGCGCAGGCCCCGGTCATCCGCGCGGAACTGGAGGCGCTGCTTGCCGACGGCGCCGACTTCCGCCCCTATATCGTGGCCGAGGAGGACCGGCCGCACCGCGATTTTCACGGCCTTCTCGGCGACGAGAGCTGGACCGCGCTTTACCTGTGGAAGGACGGCGCGGTCGTCGAGGAGAATGCCCGCCGCTGCCCGAAGACCATGGCGGCGCTGGACAAGGTCCCGATCAGCCGGATCGGCCGCCGCACCCCCGCCGTGCTGTTTTCCCGCCTGCTTCCGGGCGCGCACATCCCGCCGCACCACGGCATGCTCAACAGCCGGCTGATCTGCCATCTGCCGCTGATCGTCCCGCCCGGCGGCTGGCTGCGGGTCGGCAACGAGACGCGCGAATGGCGCGAGGGCGAGCTCCTGGTCTTCGACGACAGCCTGGAGCATGAAGCGAGGAATCCGAGCGGCGAGACCCGGATCATCCTGCTGTTCGACGTCTGGAAGCCCGAGCTCGGCGAGGACGAGCGGGCCGCCGTGTCGGACATCTTCGATGCGATCGACGCCTTTTCGGGCGCTTCGGACGACTGAGTCCGCTTGAGCGGGCGAGGCCGCCTCGTCTAGGCGTCGGCGATGCTCAAGCCCGCGACCACCGACCTCGACGCGCTGAGGATCATCGAGGAGCGGCTGCGCTGGCTGTCGGCGTGGACCATCCATCACGCCAACCACGTCCGCCCGTCGCCCGACGGGCTCAAGGTCGGCGGCCACCAGGCGAGCTGTACGTCGATGACCGCGATCATGGCGGCGCTCTACTTCCATGCGCTCGGCCCCAACGACCGGGTCGCGGTCAAGCCGCACGCCGGGCCGGTGCTGCACGCGATCCATTATCTGCTCGGCAGCCAGTCGCTCGAAAGCCTGGAGAATTTCCGCGGCTTCGGCGGCATGCAGAGCTACCCGAGCCGGACCAAGGACCGGATCCCGGTGGACTTCTCGACCGGGTCGGTCGGCCTTGGGGTCGCGGTCACCGCCTTCGCCAGCCTGGTGCAGGATTATCTGAGCGCGCACGGCTGGCTGGCCGAAGCCGACCGCGGCCGCTTCGTCGCCCTGGTCGGCGACGCCGAGCTCGACGAAGGCAATGTCTACGAGGCGCTGATCGAGGCCTACAAGCACGACATCCGCAATGTCTGGTGGATCGTCGACTACAACCGCCAGAGCCTCGACGCGGTGAGCGCTGACCGGATGTTCGAGCGCTTCGACGAGATCTTCAAGAGCTGCGGCTGGCGAGTGGTCGAGCTGCGCTGGGGCAAGAGGCTGGCGGCGGCGCTCGACAAGCACCCGGCCATGGCACGCTGGCTCGCCGGGCTTCCGAACGCCGAGCTGTCGGCGCTCCACTACCAGGGCGGCGCGGCGTGGCGGGCGCGGATCGAGGCCGACCTCGGCAAGTCCGCGGCGGCGTTCCTCAAATCCCATGACGACGATGCGCTCGCGGCCCTGTTCACCGACCTCGGCGGCCATTGCATGGGGACCCTGGTCGAGGCGTTCGACGCCGCCCGGGACGACGTGCCGACCCTGTTCATCGCCTGGACGATCAAGGGCTACGGGCTGCCGTTCGCCGGCCACAAGGACAATCACGCCGGGCTGATGAACCCGACCCAGATGGCGGCGCTGCGCGAGTCGATGGGCGTCGCCGAGGGGCGCGAGTGGGAGCCGCTCGAAGCGGCCGGCGCCAACGCCCGGCCGGCGGTCGAGGCGCTGCTCGAGCGCTGCCCGGTCGCGCGGGAAAAGCGGTCGCGGCCGTTCGGCTCGATCGAGGTCCCGCACATCCCGACGCCGGCCGGCGACGAGCAATCGACCCAGGCGGCGTTCGGGCGGATCCTCAACGACCTCAGCCGCTCCGGCGGGCCGCTCGCCGACCGCATCGTCACCACCTCGCCCGACGTCACCGTCTCGACCAACCTCGGCGCCTGGGTCAACCAGCGCGGCCTGTTCCGGCGCAGCGAGGCGGCCGACGTCTTCGCCAAGGCAAAGATTGCCTCTGCGCAAAAATGGGCGGCGACAAGCACGGGCCAGCACATCGAGCTCGGAATCGCCGAGAACAATCTCTTCCTGATGCTCGCCGCGGCGGGCCTCGCCGGCGACCTGTTCGGGACCCGCCTGGTCCCGGTCGGAACGCTCTACGATCCGTTCATCGCCCGCGGCCTCGATGCCTTGAATTACGCCTGCTACCAGGATTCGCGCTTCATCCTCGTCGCCACCCCCAGCGGCATCACGCTCGGCCCGGAAGGCGGCGCCCACCAGTCGATCAACCCGCCGCTGATCGCATTGGGCCAGCCGGGCCTGCGCCACTACGAGCCGGCATTCGCCGACGAGCTCGCGGCGATGCTCGAGCAGGCGTTCCGGCTGATCGACGACCCCGCCGGCGAGAGCAGTTATTTCCGGCTGTCGACGCGCTCGATCGCCCAGCCCGAGCGCGCCGACGACGGCTGGCGCTCGGGCGCGCTCGACGGCGGCTACTGGCTTCGGCCGCCCGGGCCGAAGGCCGAGGCGGCGATCGTCGCGATGGGCGCGGTGATGCCCGAGGCGCTCGCCGCGTGGGACGAGCTGCGCTCCGACCTGCCGGGGCTCGGGCTGCTCGCGGTCACCTCGCCCGACCTCCTCCACCGCGGCTGGACCCGGGCGCAGGCCGGGCGCTGGGCCGGCAAGCGCGAGCCGAGCCATGTCGAGACATTGCTGTCCGGGCTGGCGCCGGGCGCGGGGCTGGTGACCATCGCCGACGCCGCCCCGGCCGCACTGTCGTGGCTCGGCGGCGTGCTCGGGCAGCGCGTCGCGCCGCTCGGGGTCGACCGCTTCGGCCAGACCGGCAGCCTGCCCGACCTCTACGCCGCCTACCGGCTCGACCAGGATGCGATCACCCAGGGGGTCGCCGAACTGCTGCTGGCGCGCGAAGCGACAAATGCTTAGGGAGCCGGCCATGCCAGGACGCTACTTCGACGAGTGGCAGGTCGGCGACACGATCGCCCACTCGGTCACCCGAACCGTCACCGAAACCGACAATGTGCTGATCTGCGCGCTGACCCACAACCAGCAGCCGCTGCACCTCGACCACGAGGCCGCCGCCCGGTCCGAGTTCGGCAAGCCGCTGGTCAACTCGGTCTACACCTTCGGGCTCATGGTCGGAGTCAGCGTCGCCGACACCACGCTCGGGACGCTGGTCGCCAACCTCGGCTACGACAAGCTCGTCTTCCCCAACCCGGTGTTCGCCGGCGACACGCTCCGAAGCGAGACCGAATGCCTCGAGGTGCGGGCGAGCAAGTCGCGGCCCAACGCGGGCATCGTCACCTGGGCGCACCGCAGCTTCAATCAGCGCGACGAATTGGTGTGCGAGTGCACGCGCACCGCGCTGCTTCTGAAAAAGCCGGCATGAAGGCCCACCCGCGCAGCTGGCTGTTCGTCCCCGCCGACAGCGAGAAGAAGATCGCGCGCGCGCTGGACAGCGAGGCCGACGCCCTGATCTTCGACCTCGAGGACAGCGTCGCGCCGGCCCGGAAGAAAGCCGCGCGCGAAATCCTGAAGGCGCTTGCACCGCGCTCCGGCGGCCCGCACTGGTGGGTTCGGATCAACCCGCTCGGAAGCGCGCACCTGAAGGCGGACCTCGGGCTGTTCGCCTCCGCCGACTTCGAAGGGGTCGTCCTGCCCAAGGCGGAAAGCGGCGCCGACGTCGCCCAGCTCGCCCACCGCACCGGCCATCTGCCGGTCCACGCGATCGTCACCGAAACCCCGGCGAGCCTGTTCGGCATGCTGTCCTACCGCGACCCCAAATCGTCGCTGGCGGCGATGAGCTGGGGCGCCGAGGATTTGTCGGCGGCGCTCGGGGCGTCGTCCAAATATGGCGCCGACGGCGAGCTCAGCTTCACCTACAAGCTCGCCCGTTCCCTGTGCCTGGTCGCGGCCTCGGCGGCCGGAGTGCAGCCGGTCGACGGGGTGTTCGCCGACTTCAAGGACGAGGAGGGGCTGCGGTCCGAATCCGAGGCCG
>DASTZO010000013.1:0-3125 GCA_035764265.1 Sphingomicrobium sp. | reverse complement strand
CCGGCGGTGGTCGCGGCCGCGGTCACGACGTTCGCCGTGTGGCTGACGGTCGGGCCCGAGCCGCGCCTCAGCCATGCGCTGATCAACTCAGTGGCGGTGCTGATCATCGCTTGCCCCTGCGCGCTCGGGCTGGCGACCCCGATGTCGATCATGGTCGGGACCGGCCGCGGCGCGAGCGCCGGAGTGCTGGTCAAGAATGCCGAAGCGCTGGAGCTGATGGAAAAGATCGACACCTTGGTCGTCGACAAGACCGGCACGCTGACTCTGGGCAAGCCGAAGCTGATCGCGGTCGCGCCGGCGACCGGCTTCGAGGCGAACGAGGTGCTGCGTCTCGGAGCGGCTCTCGAACGGGGCAGCGAGCACCCGCTCGCGGCGGCCATCGTCGAAGGCGCCGTGGAACGCGGCATCGATCTCCCGGCGTCCAGCGACTTTGAGTCCCACACCGGCAAGGGCGTGACCGGCAAAGTCGACGGCCGCGACGTCGCGCTCGGCAACGCCGCGCTGATGGCCGGGCTCGGGCTCGACGTCTCGACCCTTCAGGAGCGGGCCGACGAGCATCGCTCCGAGGGACAGGGCGTGATGTTCGTCGCGGTCGACGCTCGGCTCGCCGGGCTGGTCGTGGTCGCGGACCCGATCAAGGACAGCGCCGTCCAGGCCATCGCCGAGCTGCACCGCCAGGGGATCCGGATCGTCATGCTGACCGGCGACAACCAGCGGACCGCGCAAGCCGTGGCCCGAAGGGTGGGAATCGATGAGGTGATGGCCGAGGTGCTGCCCGGGCATAAGAAGGACAAGGTCGAGGCGCTGCGCAGGGAAGGCCGCCGGGTCGCAATGGCCGGGGACGGGATCAACGACGCCCCGGCGCTCGCCGCCGCCGACGTCGGCATCGCCATGGGCACCGGGACCGACGTCGCCATGGAAAGCGCGGCCGTCACCCTGATCAAGGGAGACCTCAACGGAATCGTCCGCGCCCGGGCGCTGAGCCGGGCGACGATGCGCAACATCCGACAGAATCTGTTCTTCTCGTTCGTCTTCAACGCTGCCGGAGTCCCGATCGCGGCCGGTGTGCTCTATCCATGGTTCCGGATCCTGCTCTCGCCGATCATCGCCGGGGCGGCGATGGCGTTCAGCTCGGTCGCGGTGATCGGCAATTCGCTGCGCTTGAGGTCGGTGCGGTTGTAAGGCGCCACGGGCCCCCGCACGCCCATCCCCAACCGACTTCGTCATCCGCCGCCAACGGCCTGTCCGCCGCGGATGCCCGACCCCCGTTGCGGCGCGCGCCTGTTCTTGTAGAGTGCCGGCGCACGGGGAGATTCGAGTGGCAAGTCTTGAGCTTAGCGCAATCCGTAAAGCGTTCGGCTCAACTCCCGTTCTCGACGACGTAACCCTCACCCTCGAAGCCCGCGAGTTCATCGCCTTCCTCGGCCCCTCGGGGTCGGGCAAGTCGACCTTGCTTCGGATCATCGCCGGACTCGAGTGCGCCGATTCCGGCGAGATCCGGCTCGAGGGCCGCCGGATCGACGGGCTTCCGCCGGGCGAGCGCGGAGTGGCGATGGTGTTCCAGCATTACGCGCTCTACCCGCACATGACGGTCCGGGAGAATATGGCGTTCGGGCTGCGCAACGCCCGGGTGCCGAAGGACGAGATCGAGAGCCGGGTCGGCGAAGCGGCGCGGGTGCTCGAGATCGCCGACCATCTCGACAAGAAACCGGGGCAGCTTTCGGGCGGCCAGCGCCAGCGGGTCGCGATCGGCCGGGCGATCGTCAAGCAGCCCAAATTGTTCCTGCTCGACGAGCCCTTGTCCAACCTCGACGCAGCGCTCCGAATGCGCACCCGGGTCGAGCTCGCCCAGCTTCGGCAGAAGGTCGACGCGGCGGTGATCATGGTCACCCACGACCAGGCGGAGGCGATGACGCTCGCCGACCGGATCGTCGTCATGAACGACCGCACCATCCAGCAGGTCGGCCCGCCGATGGAAATCTACGAGCGGCCGGCCAACGTCTTCGTCGCTCAGTTCGTCGGGTCGCCGGCGATGACCCTGCTCCCCGCCGAGCCGGTCGAAGGCGATGGCGAGCGGCTGAGGCTGAAGCTCGGCGACGGGGCCGAGGTCGAGACGTCGGTGCCGAGCTCCGCGGCGCGCTCGAACGGAGCGCTCCGGCTCGGCTTGCGCCCGGAGAACGTGCGGGTGGTCGAGGGCGGCCAGGCGACGACGCGGGCCAAGGTCGAGCTGGTCGAGCGGCTCGGCGAGCGCACCCTGGTCTACGGCCGCCTGTCGAACGGGCAGGCGATCACCGCCGAGGACGAGGGCAACAGCCGGGTGAAGATCGGCGACGAGGTCGGAATCGCGATCGACGGCGCCGCGGCGCACGTGTTCGGCGACGACGGCGCCAGCCACCACAGCTGGGCGCGGCCTTGACGGCAAAGGGCACCACGCTCGGCGGGCGGCGCGAGCAGCTCGAGGGGTTCGCCTTCGTCGCGCCCTACCTGTTCCTCTATCTGTTCCTGCTAATTTACCCGCTGCTGCGCGGAATCCTGCTGAGCTTCCGCCGCGCCGACCCGTTCGAGGACGGGCCGTTCGTGGGATTCGAGAATTACGCCCGGCTGGCCGTCGACCCGGTGTTCCACCAGGCGATGGTCAACACATTCGTGGTCACGCTGATGATCGTGCCGGTGCTGACCGTCATCGCGCTGGCGCTCGCCTTGGCGCTCAACCTGGCGACCCGCGGAGCAGCCGTCTTCCGCGGAATCTTCTTTTCCTCCTCGGTCCTGTCGGTGACGATCGTCACCCTGATCTGGCGCTTCGTGCTGGCCCCGGACGCAGGGCTGCTGGGCGAACTGGCGACCGCGCTCGGCTGGGAGCCGCTGCCGTTCCTCAGCCACCCCGACCTGGTGCTGCCGGCGCTTGCCATCACCACCATCTGGTGGTCGCTCGGGCTGCCGATGATGCTGTTCCTCGCCGGGCTGCAGCAGATCCCCGAGGACATGTACGAGGCGGCGGCGCTCGACCGGGCGAACCGCTGGACGACCTTCTGGCGGGTGACCCTGCCCTCGCTCCGGCGCACTTTGATCCTGGTCGTGATGCTCCAGACCGCGGCCCAGCTGCAATTGTTCGGCCAGGCCCAGCT
>DASTZO010000012.1:0-3364 GCA_035764265.1 Sphingomicrobium sp. | reverse complement strand
AGCGCCGTCGGCCGCACTTCCGCCAGCGCCGCGTTCAATTCGGCTCCGGCGACGACCCCGAGGCCGATCATGAAGAAGAAAATGAGCACGATCATGACGCTGGCGAGGCTGCCGTAGGTGAGGTCGTAGCCGCCGACCAGGCTGATGGTCTCGGGCAAGAGCTCGACCGTCGCCAGCCACCACAAAGTGATCAGGAGAGCGCCCGGCCACTTGCGGCAGCCGCTCTTTCGGTAGCGCGCGGGGGTCAGCGCGAAGAACAGGGCGTAGATGGTCCCGAACAGAGCGATCGCCGGCACGACGCGGTAGATGGCCAAGGTGCTGACGACGTCCTCGGCGAACGGTACCCAGGCGGAGATCGCGTGCTGGAGCGAGCTCAGCATGACGCTGAGCGCGAAGGTGAACATCAACAGCAGCACCGCGGCGAAGATCATCCCGATCGAGCCCAGGCGATACTCCCAGAACGGAGCGCAGAAATTGACCCCGTAGGCGCGGCGCAGAATGTCGCGGATGGTCTCGATGAAGCTCGCCGCGGTCCATGCGCCGACGATCGCTCCGAGCCACAGCAGCGGCCCGGTGCGCGCGGTCAGCACCTCGCTGACCGGTCCCCGCAAGGTCCCCGCGACGTCCGGCGGCAATTGGCTGAGCACCGTCGCCACCGTCATCGCGCCGCTCTCGGTCTGGCCGAGGATATGGGCGATCGCAGCGGCGAGGATGAAGAAGGGGAACAGCGCCAGCAGCGCGAGGTAGGCGAGGTTGCCGGCGTGGATGAAGCCGTCGTTGTAGACCCCGACGGCGACGCGCTTGAGCACCTCGTACGCATAGTGGCGCGGCTTGAGCTTCTCGACCACCTCGTGGCCGAATGCCGCCTCCATGCTTGCAAGGCGCTTGCGCCGGGCTTCCGGTGACTGGGGCGAGACGTCTTTCATTATTCGGCCGAAGCTAAACTCCGAGCGGCGCGCGCGGGTTGCCGCCGCCTTTCCAGCGCTGCGCGAACGCATCGAGCTCGGGATCGCCGGCGGGCAGGTCGACCGCGACCGTGACCAGCTGGTCGCCGCGCTTGCCGGCCTTGTCGGTGAAGCCGCGGCCCTTCAATCGCAGCACCTTGCCCGAGCTGGTCCCCTTGGGGATGGTCAGCATCACCGGCCCGTCGGGGGTCGGCACCTTGACCTTGGCGCCGAGCACCGCCTCCTTGAGGGTCACCGGCAGGCTCAGCCGGATATGGTTGCCTTCGCGCGTGTAGAAGGGGTGCGGCGCGATGCTGACAGTGACGATCGCGTCGCCGGGGCCGGCGGGCCCGGGCTCGCCCTTGCCCGACAGCCGGATCCGGGTGCCGTCCTCGAGGCCCTTGGGCAGCTTGAGATCGATGGTCTTGCCGTCGGCGAGCGTGATCCGCTGCGGCGCGAGCGTCGCCGCGTCGACGAACGGCACCTTGAGCCGGTAGGCGACGTCGGCGCCTTTCTGCGGCGCCCGGGCGCGCTGCCGGAAGCCCGTCGGCCCCGACTGCCGCCGACCGCGGCCCGCGGTGGCGGCTCCGAACAGCCCTTCGAACAGGTCGCTCAAGTCGGCCGCCCCGCCGGCGTCGAAGCCGCCCGGGAAGCCCTCGAAGCCGCCGCCAGGCCCGGGCCGCGCTCCCGCCCCGCCGCCGGGCGAATAGCCGCCGAAGCCGGCCCCGAACGGCATCTTCGGATTGCCGTCCTCGTCGATCTCGCCGCGGTCGTAGCGGGCGCGCTTGTCCTTGTCGGACAGCAAATCGTAGGCGTGGGTCACCTCGGCGAAGCGCTTGGCGGCGTTGGGATTGTCCTTGTTGCGGTCGGGGTGGAGCTGCTTGGCGAGGCTGCGATAGGCCTTCTTGACCTCCTCGTCGCTCGCCCCGCGCTTGATCCCGAGCCTCTGGTACAGGTCCATCGCCTCCCCATGCCGTATCGGTCCCGATGTTTCCAGATGGGTTGCCGCGCGGCTCGGTCCAAGCCTAAGCCGAGGCCAGGATGACCGGCGACCCCTTCGAGCTGTTCGACCGATGGTTCGCGGAGGCTCGCGCCGCCGAGCCCAACGACCCCGAGGCGATGGCGCTGGCGACTGCGGACGCCGATGGCCGTCCGTCGCTTCGGATGGTGCTGCTGAAGGCGCACGGGCCCGACGGCTTCACCTTCTACACCAACCTCGGCAGCCGCAAGGGCGCCGAGCTCGCCGCCAACCCCAACGTCGCCTTGCTGTTCCACTGGAAGTCGCTGCGCCGCCAGGTGCGGATCGAGGGGCGCGTGGAAGGCGTGCCGGCCGAGGAAGCGGATGCCTATTTCGCGACTCGGTCCCGAGATTCGCAGATCGGCGCCTGGGCGTCGGACCAGTCGCGGCCGCTCGACCGCCGCGAGACGTTCGAGGCGCGCTGCGACGAGGTCGCCCGACGCTTCGAGGGCCAGAGCGTGCCGCGGCCGCCGCACTGGGCAGGCTACCGGGTCGTCCCGGCGTGCATCGAGTTCTGGACCGACCGGCCGCACCGGCTCCACGAGCGGCGCCTGTTCACCAGGAACGGCGGCGGCTGGAGCGAAGGGCTGCTCTACCCGTGACCGGGGCGACGAAACGGGCGGTCGGCGCCGAGCGGGCGCTGCTGTCGTCGCGCGCGGCGCTGGCCAGCGTCGCCTTGGCGCTGGTGCTTCTGGCCGCCAAGGCCTGGGCGGCGGTCGAAACCAATTCGACCGCGATGCTCGGCTCGCTCGCCGACACCGCGCTGGACCTCGTCGCCAGCCTCGCGACGCTCGCCGGAGTCGTCATCGCCGCCCGGCCGGCCGACCGCGACCACCGCTTCGGGCACGGCAAGGCCGAGGCCCTGGTCGCCCTGGGCCAGGTGGCGCTGATCGGCGTCTCGGCGCTGTGGATCGCGTGGCGCGCGCTCGACCGGCTGATCAACGGCGGGGCGACCGCCGAGATGGAGCTGGGAATCGGCGTGTCGCTGTTCGCGATGGCCGCGACCGTCGCGCTCCTTGCCTACCAGCGGCGGGTGATCGCCCGCACCGGCTCGGTCGCGATCCGCACCGACCATGTCCATTACCAGTCGGACCTGCTGCTCAATTCGGCGGTGATCGCCGCGCTCGTGCTCGACCAGTGGGCGGGCCTGCGCGGCGCCGACGCTTTGTTCGGGATCGCAATCGCTGTGTGGCTGCTGTGGGGGGCGTTCCGCTCGTCCGGCCAAGCGGTCAACCAGCTGATGGACCGCGAATGGCCGGAGGAGGAGCGCGCCCGCTTCCTCGCCACGGCGGCCGAATATCCCGAGCTCGCCGGCCTCCACGACCTGCGCACGCGGACCAGCGGCACCCATCACTTCGCCCAGTTCCACGTCTGGGTGCCGGCCGACTGGACAGTCCAGGAG
>DASTZO010000011.1:0-6369 GCA_035764265.1 Sphingomicrobium sp. | reverse complement strand
ACCGCCGCGGCGGCGCCGTCGCCGAACAGAGCGGTGGCGACCACCGCGGCCGGGTCGTCGCTGTCAAGCCGGATCGAGATCGAGCAAGTCTCGACGGTCACGAACAGCCAGCGGCTGCCGGGCTCGGCGCGAGCGAGCCGGGCCGCGGTCGCGAGCCCGCTGACCCCGCCCGCGCAGCCGAGTCCGAACAGCGGCACCCGGCGGACATCCGGCCTCAAGCCCAACCGCGGCCCGACCCGCGCCTCGAGGCTCGGGGTCGCGATCCCGGTGGTCGAGACGCTGACGACGCCGTCGATGGCGTCGGGAGCGAGCCCCGCCCTGGCGATCGCGGCGGCCGCGGCGTCCTCGAACAGACGCTCGGCGGCCTGCAGGTAGACCGCGTTGCGGTCCGCCCAGCCGTGGCCTTCTTCGTACCAGTCGGGCGGCGCGACCACGTGTCGCTGGTCGATGCCGGCATTGTCGAACACGCTTGCCAGCCGGTCGAACAGCGGCGCCTTGCCGCCGAACGCCCGGCGGGCGGCCGCCTTGGCATCGGCTTGCGCGACCCGGTTGTTTGGAACCGCCGTCGCCAATGAGAGTAGGCTGCACGAGTGCATGTCGGCACCTATACACGGGTGCGCAAGCTAGGGACTGTATCGAATGACCCTTCGCTTAATACAGGCCGCGGCGCTGACCCTGCTGGCCGCCTGCGGGTCGGCGCCTTCGTCGACTGCCGCCCAGACCCGCGGCGAGCGCCCGTTCACGGCGACCGAGGTCGCGCGCTTCTCGACCCCCTGGGCGATGGATTTCCTGCCCGGGAGCGGCGTCCGGCTGACCGGCGCGGCGCTGCTCACCGAAAAGGAGGGCCGGCTGTGGCTGGTCAACGTCAACACCGGCGCCCGGCAGCCGGTCGGCGGAGTCCCGCGGGTCAAGGCCGCCGGCCAGGGCGGGCTCGGCGACGTCGTCGTCCACCCGGGGTTCGCGGGCAACCGGCGGGTCTATCTGAGCTACGCCGAGGCGGGCCCGAACGGCACCGCCGGAGCCGCGATCGGTTACGGCCGGCTGATCCTCGGGCAGGGACCGCCGCGGCTGGCTGACTTCCGGGTCATCTGGCGGCAGACCCCCAAGGTCAGCGGCGACGGCCATTTCGCCCACCGCATCGCCTTCGCCCGCGACGGCACGATGTTCGTCACGTCCGGCGACCGGCAGAAGATGGACCCGGCGCAGGACCTCGGGAGCGACCTCGGCAAGATCCTGCGCCTGACCGACGAGGGCCGGCCGGTCGCCGGCGGCCCGTGGGCGGGCCGCGGCGGCCGCGCGGCGGGCTATTGGTCGATGGGCCACCGCAACCCGCTCGGCCTCGGCTTCGCCCCCGACGGGCGGCTGTGGGTCAGCGAGATGGGCCCGCAGGGCGGCGACGAGCTCAACCTCATCCTGCGCGGGCGCAATTACGGCTGGCCGCGCGCGTCCTATGGCAGCCACTACGGTGGCGCGCCGATCCCCGACGATCATCGCCGCCGCGGCTTCGAGGAGCCCAAATTGTGGTGGACCCCGTCGGTCTCCCCCGGCAGCCTGCTGATCTACACCGGCGACCTGTTCCCGCAATGGAAGGGCGACGCATTGCTCGGCGCCCTGTCCGGCGAGGCGCTGATCCGGGCCGACATCGACGGCGATCGGGCGCGCAAAGCGGAACACTGGCCGATGGGCGCGCGGATCCGGGCCGTCGACCAGGGCCCGCGCGGCGAAGTCTATCTGCTCGAGGACGGCGGCCGCTTGCTGAGGCTCGAGCCGGCGGCTCAAGTCCGGCGGTAGCGCAAATAATAGGGCCGGCGGCCCTCGCGCCGCGACTTCGCGCCGTAGCGCGTTTCGATCCAGCCGCCCGGCGGCTCGAGGAAGTCCGACGGCTTTTGAGCCAGCCATTCGAACCGGCTGGAGTGGCGCTGCATCACCATCAGCGACCAGGCGAGGTAGGTCGGGTCGTCGGTCGCCAGCCGGAGCTCGCCGCCGGGCTTCAGCTTCGCGGCGATCAGGTCGAGCGGCCCGTCGTTGACCATCCGCCGCTTGGCGTGCCGCGCCTTGGGCCACGGGTCCGGGTGGAGCAGATAGACGAAGCTCAACGCTCCGTCGGGCAGGCGCCGAAGCACGTCGAGCGCGTCGCCGCGGTGGATGCGGACGTTGGCGAGGCGGCGGTCGCGGACGTGGGCGAGCGCCGCCGCGACCCCATTGACGAACGGCTCGCAGCCGATGAAGCCGTGGTCGGGCAGCAGGTCGGCGCGCTCGGCGAGATGCTCGCCCGAGCCGAAGCCGATCTCGAGGTGCAGGGGGCGCTCGTTCCCGAACAGGCGCCGCGAATTGATCCCGCCGTCCGCAGGCACCGCGATCGCCGGCAGCAAGGTGTCGAGCAGCTGCTGTTGCGCCGGGCGCAGCTTATGGCCGCTCGACCGGCCGTACAGCCGGTTGAGGGTGGTCGGGTCGCCGGCCTTGTGAGCGGTCATCGCAAGGCTCGCTAAGCGCCGCCCGCGGCCCGCGCAACGCCGTTGGATTAGCCCGCTCGGCGATGATATGTCCCGGTTGCGTAACAGGGGAGGATATCATGCGCGCTGGAGGGATGAATTGGGCCGCCGTGCTGGCCGCGGCCGTGGCTTTCTACGCACTCGGGTTCGTGATCTACGGAATGATCGTCCCGGAAGAGACGATGCTGGCCTGGTCGCGGCTCACGCAGGAAGAGATGGCCAGTGGAATGGCGCGCATGCCGTTCGGAGCGCTGCTGCCGCTGGCGACCGCGCTGTTCATGGCCGTCCTGTTCAACCTTGGCGGCGTCGACGGCGCGGCCAAGGGCGCCCGCTGGGGGATGGTGATCGCTCTCGCCTCGGCTATCCCGACGATCTGGTACGGCTGGGTTTATGAGCTCCGGCCCTTCGAAGCGGGGCTGCTCGACAGCGCTCACCAGCTGCTCGGGCACGCCGTGGTCGGGGGGATCCTCGGCCGCTGGCGCTGAGTCCGGCATAGCCCGTCGGGAACTTCGCCGCGGCTGTGGCGTCCAATGCCGTTGAAGGTCCCTGGAGGCCTCCATGGCGGAAGTTGCAGTCATCACCGGAGCCTCGGCGGGCATTGGCCGTGCGACTGCCCGTGAGTTCGCCCGGCGCGGTTGCCGGGTGGCGCTGCTCGCCCGCGGCCGCGACGGCCTTGATGCCGCCGCGGGGGACGTCGAGGAGCTCGGCGGCAAGGCGCTGGTCGTCCCGACCGACGTCGCCGACGCCGCGCAGGTCGAGCGCGCGGCCGACCGAGTCGTCGCCGAGTTCGGGCGCATCGACGTCTGGGTGAACAACGCTTTCGCCGGCATTTTCTCGCGGTTCATGGACATGAGCCTCGAGGAATTTCGGCGGGTCACCGACGTCACTTTTTTCGGCCAGGTCCACGGCACCCGCGCGGCCTTGAAGCACATGCTACCGCGCGATTGCGGAACCATCGTCCTGGTCGGCTCGGCGCTCGCTTACCGCGGAATCCCGCTGCAGTCGGCCTATTGCGCCGCCAAGCACGCGGTCCAGGGGTTCCAGGATTCGGTGCGCAGCGAATTGCTGGCGATGGACAGCCACGTCCATCTGACGATGGTCCAGCTGCCGGGCGTCAACACGCCCCAGTTCGACTGGATCCGCGCCCATGTGCGCGGCCGGCCCAAGCCGGTCGGAGCGGTCTACCAGCCCGAGGTCGCGGCGCTGGCGATCTGGAAGGCCGCCCATTCGACGCGCAAGCAATGGCTGGTCGGAGCGCCCGCTTACCAGGCGGTCTTGGGAGACAAGCTGATGTCGCCGCTGCTCGACCGCTATCTCGCCGGGACCGCGGTCGAGGGCCAGCAGGACGACCAGCCGGTCGAGCCGGGCCGCAAGGACAATCTCTTCGAGCCGGTGCCCGGCGACCACGGCGCTCACGGCCGCTTCGATGAAGGGGCGCGGACTCGATCGCCGCTGCTGTGGGCGAGCCAGCACCGCGCCTGGCTGGCCGCCGGCGCGGCGATCGCGCTCGGCACGACGATTCTCACGGGGCGGAACAAAGGAGGCAAGACATGACCGATGACCGAGGTCCAATCCACGATCATCCGAGCAGCACGGCGAAGATCGCGACCCACCCGATCCACCCGATGCTTGTGCCGTTCCCGATCGTCTGCTTCATCGGCGCGTTCGTCGCCGACATCATGTACGGCTCGAACGGCGAGCCGGGCTGGGCGACCGCCTCCAACTGGCTGCTCGGCGTCGGCCTCGGAACCGCCGCGCTCGCGGCGATCGCCGGCCTGACCGATTTTCTCGGCGATTCGCGCGTGCGCAGACTGTCCGACGCGCTCAAGCACATGGTCGCCAACGTGCTCGCGGTGCTGATCGAGGCGTTCAACCTACTGCTCAGGCTCGGCAACCCCGACTTCATCGTCTCGACCGGCATCTATCTGTCGGGTCTGGTCGTGTTGATCCTGCTCTACAGCGGCTGGAAGGGCGGCGAGCTCGTCTATCGCCACGGCGTCGGCGTTCTCGACCGCGACACCGCCCGCTAGGGAGCGCGCCGGTTGATCCGCGTCGTCGCGCTGCGCAAGGCGGCGGTCGCGGGCGCGGCCGGAGCGGTCGCCTGGGAAGCGGCGCTGCGCGGGTTCAGCCTCGCGGGATTGCCGCTGTTTGACATCGTCCGGTCGCTCGGGACGCTCGTCTTCCGCGCCGATGCGCCGCTCGCCTGGTGGCCCGTGGGCCTCGCCGCGCACATGCTGGTCGGGGTCTGCTGGGCGCTGGTCTACGCCTATTTCTTCTGGGGCCGGTTCGACTGGCCGCCGCCGCTGCAGGGCCTGGCGTTCAGCGCCTTGCCGGCGGCGCTGGCGCTGCTGATCGTCTCACCGCAGCTGCGGCTGATGCAGATGGGCGAACGGCAGGTGCGGCTGACCGCCGAGCTGATCGGGCCGTCGCTGGGCGCGCGCGAGATCGCCGGGCTGCTGCTCGGCCACGTGATCTTCGGGCTGACCGTCGGCGCGCTGTACACGCGCCCGGTCGGCTACCGAGCCGATCGGCCGCCGCGGCTCGAATCGCGGCCCGCCTCCCGGCGCGGCCGCAAGCCGAAGCGGCGCAGGCAGGACGGCGACGGGTTCATCTTCGCCACCGGGATCGAATGCAGCTACCCGACCATCGAGGGCGGCCGGTGGCGGCGCGACCAGCTCGACTCGACCCGCCACTACGAGCGCTGGAGCGACGATTTCGAGCTCGCCCGCGAGATCGGGGTCACGCACCTCCGCTACGGGCCGCCGCTGCACCTGCTGTTCAGGGGCCCCGGGCAATACGACTGGGCGCTGGTCGACGAGCCGATGGCCGAGCTTCGCGACCACGGACCCGAGCCGATCGTCGACCTGTGCCATTTCGGGGTCCCGGCCTGGCTCGGCGATTTCCAGAACCCGGACGTCGCGCGCGCGCTGGGCGAATATGCCGGCGCCTTTGCCGGGCGCTACCCGTGGGTCCGCTTCTACACGCCGGTCAACGAGATCTACGTCAGCGCCCGGATGAGCGCCCTCGACGGCGCCTGGAACGAGCAGCGGAGCGACGAGACAGCGTTCGTCACCGCGGCGTTCAACCTCGCCGGGGCCAGCGTCGCGATGACCGACGCCATCCTCCTCGCCCGGCCCGACGCGCTGTTCGTCAACAGCGAGAGCAGCGAGTTCGCCCAGCCATGCTGTCCCGACCCGGAAATCCGCGCAATCGCCGAGTTCGAGAACGAGCGGCGGTTCCTGCCGCTGGACCTCATCTACGCGCACGAGGTCGGCGAGCGGATGCTCGGCTATCTGCGCGAGCATGGCGTCGAGCCGGACTACCGCCAGTTCCTCCAGCGCGAGGTGCCGCGCCGGACGGTCCTCGGCCTCGATTATTACGAGTGGAACGAGCGGCTGATCGACAATGACGGGCGGCCGCGGGCGCTCGGCGAGCTGTTCGGCTGGTACGTGATCGCCAGCCAGTACCACGAGCGCTACCGGCGGCCGATGATGCACACCGAGACCAACCGCCTCGACGCGTCCGACGGGCCGCGCTGGCTATGGCGGCAGTGGCACAATGTTCAGCTGCTGCGCGGCGCCGGAGTGCCGCTGGTCGGCTTCACCTGGTACAGCCTGACCGACCAGGTCGACTGGGACATCGCGCTCGCGCAAGCCCTCGGCAAGGTCAATCCGGTCGGCCTGTTCGACCTCAACCGCGACGTCCGGCCGGTCGGATTGTCGTACAAGCATCTGATCGAGATGCACCGCGACCAGCCCGAATACCGGCACTGCCCGGCGCTTGCGGAGCTGCTGGGCTGATGGCCGGCTTCCTCGGCGCGCACGGCTACGACCCCGGGCCGAACCAGCGGCCGCTGCTCGCCGGGGCGATCGGCGGA
>DASTZO010000010.1:0-8355 GCA_035764265.1 Sphingomicrobium sp. | reverse complement strand
GGGCCGGCGCTCGGCGGGTTCCTCTACGCGGCCAGCCCGTCCGCGCCGTACTGGGCGGCGGCGTTGCTGATGGCCGTGTCCATCCTCGCGCTGACCCCGATCCGCCGGATCGCGCCGCCGCCGATGGTCGAGGCGCATCCGCTCCGGCAAATGGCCGACGGCCTGTCCTACGTGCGCCACCATCGCTTCCTGTTCGGGGCGATCACGCTCGACCTGTTCGCCGTCCTGCTCGGCGGAGCGACGGCGATGCTGCCGGTTTTCGCGCGCGACATCCTGCACGTCGGGACCGAGGGCCTCGGCCTGCTCCGCGCCGCGCCCGCGGTCGGCGCCGCGATCGTCGCCTTATGGTTCGCGTGGCGGCCGCTGAGGCACAATGTCGGCGTGAAGATGATCCTCGCTGTCGCCGCGTTCGGGGTGATGACCATCCTGTTCGGCCTGTCGCGGGAGATGTGGCTGTCGCTCGCCGCGCTCGCCCTGCTCGGCGGCTTCGACATGCTGTCGGTCTACGTGCGCTCGAGCCTGGTTCAGCTGCACACGCCCGACACCATGCGCGGCCGCGTGTCGGCGGTCTCTGGCCTGGCGATCTCGGCCTCGAACGAGCTCGGCGAGCTCCAGTCGGGCATCGCCGCAGCGATCCTCGGCCCCGTCGGCGCCGTCCTGTTCGGCGGCGCGGCCGCGATAGGAATCGCCGGCCTGTGGTCCTATCTGTTCCCGGAACTCGCCCGCGCCCGGACCTTTGAGCCCCCCGCAACCGCACTGCCATTCGCCGTCATGGAGGAAAAACCCGCATGAAAGCCGCCAGCATCCTCGAGACGATCGGCAACACGCCGCACATCCGCGTCAACCGCCTGTTCGGCGACAACGCCGAGGTGTGGATCAAGTCGGAGCGCTCGAACCCCGGCGCCTCGATCAAGGACCGGATCGCTTTGTCGATGGTCGAGGCTGCGGAGGCATCGGGCGCCCTGAAGCCCGGCGGGACGATCGTCGAGCCGACCTCGGGCAACACCGGCATCGGCCTCGCCATGGTCGCCGCGGTCAAGGGCTACCGGCTGGTCCTGGTGATGCCCGACAGTATGAGCATCGAGCGCCGGCGGCTGATGCTCGCTTATGGCGCGACGTTCGACCTGACTCCGCGCGAGAAGGGCATGAAGGGCGCGATCGCCCGCGCCGAGGAGATCGTCGCCGAGACCGACGGCGCGTGGATGCCGCAGCAATTCGAGAACCCGGCCAACCTCGAGGTCCACCGGCGCACCACCGCGCGCGAGATCCTGTCCGACTTCCGCGACTCGCCGATCGACGTGCTGATCACCGGCGTCGGCACCGGCGGCCACATCACCGCCTGCGCCGAAGTGCTCAAGCGGGAATGGCCGGCCCTGAGGGTGTTCGCGGTCGAACCGACCCTTTCGCCGGTGCTGTCGGGCGGCGAGCCCGGCCCGCACCCGATCCAGGGCATCGGCGCCGGCTTCGTGCCCGCGATCATGGACACCGGCCTGCTCGACGGGGTGATCCAGGTCGACCCCGCCGACGCCAAGGAGATGGCCCGGCGCGCGGCCCGCGAGGAAGGCGTTCTGGTCGGCATTTCGTCGGGAGCGACGCTCGCCGCGATCGCCCGGAAGCTGCCCGAGCTGGGAGAAGCTCCGCGGGTGCTCGGCTTCAACTACGACACCGGCGAGCGCTATCTGTCGGTGCCCGACTTCCTGCCCGAAGAAGCTTAGCTAATGCGCCGCTAACCGCCTTCCTTAGGGGTGGCGTTAACGGGCGAGGGGTAAATCCTTCATTTCGGACGAATTCCTGTCCGAAGTGAGGTTTATTGCCGATGCGTAGGACGCGTTTCGCAGGCGCTGTGGAGATTCCCGGCGAGGCCAAGAGCCGCGCCTCGATTCGCGAGGCCCTGTGGTTCGACATCCTCGCCCCGGACACGCCCGACGAGCACTCGCTGTCGGCGATCCGGGTCGCCTCGCTCGACTATTGCGCCCTGATGCTCGGAATCACTCACCTGATCGCCGCGATCGCGCTGGTCGCGCTTCATCCGGAGCGGGCGCTGTCGACGTCGCTCGCGAACCCCGTCATTCCGATGCTGATGCTGCTGGCGCTCGACTTTGTCGCGATTGTCGGCCTCCAGTGGCGCGATCGGCTCAACCTGGCCCCGCACACCGTCATCCGCGCCCTCGCCGTCTATCTGGCCGCCGCCGGCTGCCTGTGGATCCTGGTCGGGCTGGCGATGAGCGCGCAGGCGCACGTCGGCCACGCGTCCTTCCCGATCCTGCTGATCGGCGGCGGGATCACCATGGCGGCGATGGTCGCGGTCAATTCGCCGGCGCTGGCGCTGGCCAATTCGCTGGTGACGACCGCCGGCGCCTTCGTCCTTACCGGATCGGTCCTGGTCGGCGGCGGCGCCGCGCTTTTGTGCCTGATCATCGTCGCCTACAGCGTCGCCGGTGCCCAGACGATCATCGCGGCAGGGCGCAAGCGCCTCAACCTCGACGCCGAAGCCCGCAAGGCGCTGACCTTCGTCGCCGAGTTCGAGAACAGCGGCCGCGGCTGGTTCTGGGAAACCAATTCCGAGGGCACCCTGTCCTATGTCTCGCAACAGCTTGCGGACGACTTCCAGTGCGAACCGCAAGCGCTGCTCGGTCGGCCGTTCGCGGACCTGCTGTCGGTCGACACCAGCCCGGTCGGCTCGATCCACGAAGAGCGCAAGACGCTCGGCTTCCATCTGTCCGCGCGGTTCCCCTTCGCGGACGTGGTGGTCCGGCCGGCCAGCGACCAGGACGTGCACTGGTCCTTGTCCGGCAACCCGATCTTCGACGAGCGCGGCCGCTTCCTGGGATTCCGCGGGATCGGCACCGATCTCACCGAGCAGCGCCGCTCCGAGCAGGAAATCTCGCGCCTCGCGCGGTTCGATTCGCTGACCGGCCTGCCCAACCGGGCGCTGATGCGCCAGACCCTCGACGAGGCGCTGCGCAACGCCGCCAGCCGGCAGAAGGGCTGCGCCCTGTTCCTCATCGACCTCGACCGCTTCAAGAACGTCAACGACACGCTCGGCCACCCGATCGGCGATGCCCTGCTCCGCCAGGTCGCGGAGCGGCTGAAGACGGTGATGGGCGACCACGGCCAGGTCGGCCGCCTCGGCGGCGACGAGTTCAAGGCGGTGCTCCCGGGCACCGTCGACATCGGCTTCCTGGAGCCGCTCGCCCGGACCCTGATCGAACAGGTCTCGAGGCCCTACACCATCGAAGGGCACCGGGTGATGATCGGCGCCTCGGTCGGAATCGCCATCGGCGATCCCGGCCGTGCGTGCGCCGACAGCCTGATCCGCAACGCCGACCTCGCGCTCTACGCGGCCAAGGCGGCCGGCCGCGGCAAGCATTGCTTCTACGAGCCGGCGATGCACAGCGACCTTTCCGACCGCCAGGTGCTCGAGAACGACCTCCGCCAGGCGATCGACCGCGGCGAGCTGTGGGTCGCGTACCAGCCGATCGTCCGGGTCGCCGGCGAGGAGATCTGCGGCTTCGAGGCGCTGGTCCGCTGGAACCACCCGGTCCGCGGCCCGATCTCCCCCGACAAGTTCATTCCGCTCGCCGAGGAATGCGGGCTGATCCCCGGAATCGGCAAATGGGTGCTCAGGACCGCTCTCCTCGAGGCCGCGGACTGGCCCGACCAGGTCCGGGTCGCGGTCAATCTGTCGCCGATCCAGTTCAACGATCCGGGGATCGTCGGAATCGTCGCCGAGCTCCTCAAGGAAACCGGGGTGCGCTCCGAGCGGCTCGAGCTCGAGATCACCGAAGGCGTGTTCCTCGCCGAGGGCGAGGGCACCGACGAGACCTTCGCGGGCCTCAAGAAGCTCGGAGTCCGGCTGGCGCTCGACGATTTCGGCACCGGCTACAGCTCGCTCGGCTATTTGAAGAAGGCGCCGTTCGACAAGATCAAGATCGACCAGAGCTTCGTGCGCGGCGCCGCCTCGACCACCAACCGCAACAGCGCGATCATCCGCGCCATCGTCACGCTCGCCGACACGCTGGGCATGGACACCACCGCCGAGGGCGTCGAGACCCACGACGACTTGCACCTGATCCGCGAACTCGGCTGCAGCCAGGTCCAGGGCTACATCTTCGGCCGGCCGGCCGCGGCCGAGGAGGCGCGCCAGCTCGCCAACCTCGTCACCGTCGAGGCCGACGGCTACCAGTGCATCCGCGAGCCGAGGCAGCGCCTGATGCGCCGCGCGGTCGCCGAGATCGACGGCCAGGTGACCGAGATCCGGCTGCGCAACATCTCGGCGATGGGGGCGCTAGTGGAATGCGCCCAGCCGATCTCGCCGGGCACCGTGATCACCATCGACATCGTCGGCGTCGGGCCGGTCGTCGGCTCGGTCCGCTGGTCGCAGTCGGGCAAGTTCGGGGTCCAGTTCACCGACACGTTCGACCTCGCCCGACTCGCGCCCAAGAAAGAGCGGCTGAACGAAGTCACCATGCTGCGCCCCTGGTACATCGACCAGCGCGAAGCCTCCTGATCTAGCGAGCGGCGCGCCGCGCCGAGGCGATGTCGACGACGTTCGACCGGCCCGGCCGGTGCCGTTCCAGGCACGCCAGCTGGGCATAGCGAACCGCCCGGTCGAGATGCGCCTGGCATTCCTCCAGCGTGTCCGAGCCATCGGCCGCGGCCATCGCCTCCTCGCTCATCCGCGCATAATCCAGCGTGTCGAAGTCCATGCCGCCATCTTGCCCGCCCGGGCGGCCGTGGAAACCGGCCGCTTCGAGGGCGTGCCGATGCGGGACAGGTCGACGGCGGCTCCAATGTCCGCTTTGGGTGGAAAACGGACATCAGGCACGAAAAGGGGTGGAAGCGGACGATCAGCGCCCGTCTTCTCCAAATGCTTTGTTGGGTCGCCTGACTCGCCTACTGCGTGGGCCTATTCAACGTGCAAGCGAATGCGACCGCTCGTTTGCTGTCAGCAAGAGTGAAGCGAGCAGGCCGGAGCCGCGTAGCGTCGGATCTGGGGCTCGCCGCGTTTGACGCTGTAGACGAGGGACTTGCCGTCCGAGGACCAGGCCGGTGGAGATTTCTCGCCGCCGTCACTGGTGAGGCGGCGCGCCGGTCCGCCGCCGCTCGGCATGATGAAAATCTCCGACGGACCCTCGCGCGTCGATACAAACGCAATCCACGCGCCATTTCGCGAGACCCGCGGAAAACGAGCCGACGCTCCGTCATGCGTCAACTGCGTCGCCTGGCCACCGACGAGAGTCGTCCGGAACAGCTCGGATCCACGACTGGACGAGCCCACGTACAACACGTCGCCCGTCGCTGGCACGCAATCTGGTTCGACTTCCCTGCGTCCATACGTCAACTGCCGGGGCGCCTTTCCGCGCTCCACTGCCCACACGTGCGGTTGGCCGTCGGCACCTCGATCACTGTGAAACACAATCACGTTGTCGCTACACCAGCGCGGGCGATGGGCGCTGCGCAGCCACGTGAGCCGAACGGCGGGTCCGCCTTTTGTTGTCGGCGCGACCCAAATGTCTCCATTGTGAGCCCCATCGCGCCGTGATGTAAAAGCAATCTGCTTCCCCGACGGCGACCAGGCAGGATGCAAGTCCGGTGCGGGATTGGCGGTGAACCGCACGAGCCTTGAGCCGGGCCCGCGCAGCAGTTGCACATCGCCGTTCCCCGAGCGATCCATGGCTGCAAAGGCGATCGCGCCGCTGATTCTCGAAACGTCGGGTGTCCAGACGTTCCATTCGGCCAGACCGAGCGGGCGCGGCTCGCCTCCATCCAAGGACACCTGGAACAGCCGGTAAGGCTTGGGGTTCCGACCGACGGCAATCCACCGCCCGTCGAGCGACCAGGAGAGTATATCCTGGAAACCCTCGCCGGGAGCGACATTTGTCCGACTTCCGGACGCAAGGTCCATGACGAACAGCCCACCAAGGTCGGTGAGAAACGCGATGCGCCGACTATCTGGCGACCATGCGGCAGTGACTTCGTCTTCGGGGCCGAATGTGAGGCGGACCGGCTCGCCGCCGCCACCCGGAATCGCCCAGGTGTCGATGTTCGCGTTCTCTCCCCAGTTGGTGGAAAAGAGAATGCTCCGTCCGTCTGGCGAGTAGCGCGGGTTCCACTCGTCTCCACGGTGCCTCGTGAGCTTTCGAGCAGGGCCGCCCGAGGCCGGCACCGACCAGATGTTCCAGTCGCCGCCCTCGCTAGACGAATATGCAATGGTCCGCCCGTCCGGTGACCAGTCGGGCGCGGCCTTGGCCGCGCCCGAATGTGTGATGCGGACCGCCGCCCCTCCCGCCGCGGGGATAACGTAAAGGTCGGCCTCCCCACCGCTATGAGAAACATAAACGAGCCTAGTTGCGTCGGGCGACCAGGCAGGATGAATATTGCTGCCGCCCTTGGTGACAAACGTTGGCGGCCCACCGGCGCTTGGCACAATAGCGATGTCATTTTTGCTGCCTCGCCTCGCGGTAAAGGCGATTCGAGTCCCGTCTGGAGAGTAGCGCGGACCTGTAGCCGCGAATTGCCCGGCAACGATGATTTCGCCGCCCAGCGGCGCGGACCTGCTGGCTGCCGCATCCTCTGCCGCGCGCGTCCCGACGCAACAGGTGCAACCGGTAACCACGGTGGCCACCAAAACAAAACGGCTCTTCAGCGCCGGAGCACCCATTGCCGTCTCCTCTTAGCGAAGCTCGGGTCCAGACGATGCCGCCCCATAATATCCGGAACGCCCGCAGGACTCCAAGCGCCCAGCTCAACTTAGTCCACTAGCCGATCCACTTCGGGACGTCCGCTTTGGGTCGAAAGCGGACACTGCGTAATCCTCGGCTGTTTGTGGGAGAAAGCGAGGGAGCGCCCGACTGCTATTTCCAATAAAGCTGGCAATATCAACGCATTGTCGGGATAGGCCGGATGCCCCGCGAGGATTCGAACCTCGATTGACGGATTCAGAGTCCGTAGTCTTACCATTAGACGACGGGGCAGCGGCGAGTGGGCGAGATAGAAAGGCCCCCACACGCTGTCAACGCGGGGGCTCGGCCCGGGCGCCCGCGCCGACACCTTCCAACGGCCCAAAACTTGCGTTCGGCCTGCTTAATGTGATTAAGCGGGTTTAAGTCAGCCGTCTTTTTACCGGGCGGCGAAGGATAGAACGGGCGTTGGACATGGCGCAGACAGTCGCCGGCACGCCGGCTCTGCTGCACGGGGAAAGCGGCCAGAGCGGGCCAGCATACAAGCCGCGAGAGCGGCGGCAGCAGCGCACCAGCTATGGCGCGGTCGACCTCGGAACCAACAATTGCCGCCTCCTGATCGCCCGCCCGGTCGATGGCGGCTTCACCGTTGTCGACGCCTTTTCGCGCGTGGTGAGGCTTGGTGAAGGCCTGTCGCAGAGCGGTCGGCTGACCGACGACGCGATGGACCGGGCGGTCGCGGCGCTCGCCATCTGCGGTGAAAAATTGCGCCGCCGCAATGTTTCGCTGTCGCGCGCGGTGGCCACCGAGGCATGCCGGCGGGCGGTCAACGGCCGCGAGTTCGTATCGCGCGTGCGGCGCGAGACCGGGATCGCGCTCGACATCATCTCGCCGCAGGAGGAGGCCCGGCTGGCGGTGCTCGGCTGCCACAAGGTGCTCGCTCCCGGCGACGGCCCGGCTTTGATCTTCGACATCGGCGGCGGCTCGACCGAGCTGGTGCTGATCGACCATATCGACGGAATGCCCAAGATCCGCAGCTGGTGGAGCGCTCCGTGGGGCGTCGTCTCGCTGACCGAAAGCGAAGGCCGGACGGCGATCGACGGCAAGGACCGGCTGGCCGCCTACAAGCGCATGCGCGAGCGCGCCCGCCACTCGTTCAGCCGCTTCGCCGAGACGCTCCCCAAGACCTCGGCGGACATCCGCCTGCTCGGCACCAGCGGCACCGTCACCACGCTTGCCAGCGTGCACCTGGCGCTGCCGTCCTACGACCGCCGGGCGGTCGACGGGCTGCACGTCCCGACCGAGGCGATGCAGAAGATCAGCACCATGATCGCCGGGATGGACTACGAGGAGCGCTCGCGCCTGCCGTGCATCGGCCGCGACCGCGCCGACCTGGTGGTCGCCGGCTGCGCGATCCTCGAGGCGATCCTCGAGATCTGGCCGGCGCCGAGCCTCGGGGTCGCCGACCGCGGCATCCGCGAGGGCATATTGCGATCGCTGATGGCGCGCGACGGCCACCTCTTGTGAGCCGGGGCGCCTTTTCGTGAGCCGGGGGGGAGGCGGCGGCCACCAGCGCGTGCGCACCGCGCGGGGCCGCACCGCCTCGTCGACCCGGTGGCTCGAGCGGCAGCTCAACGACCCTTATGTGCGCCGCGCCAAGGCCGACAATTAC
>DASTZO010000009.1:0-8518 GCA_035764265.1 Sphingomicrobium sp. | reverse complement strand
GCTCGCCGGGGTGCCGGGGTAGCCGCGCGCGGCGACGATCACGGTCACCGCATGGCGCCCCGACAGCCGCGGCGGCTCGATGTCCGCCAGCCGCCCGGTCGCCACCGCGTTCAGCAGCTCGGCGAAATCGCCCTCGACCAGCGGCAGGATCGCCTCGCATTCGGGGTCGCCGAAGCGGACGTTATACTCGATCAGCCTGGGGCCATCGCGGGTCAGCATCAACCCCGCATAGAGCACTCCGGAAAACGGAGTCCCGGCCGCCGCCAGCGCCCGCGCCGTCGGTCGGACGATCTCCTCCATCGCGCGGGCCTCGAGCTCGGGCGTCAGGACCGGCGCCGGGCAATAGGCGCCCATGCCGCCGGTGTTGGGCCCGGTGTCGCCCTCGCCGACCCGCTTGTGGTCCTGGGCCGAGGCGAGCGGCACCGCGGTCGCGCCGTCGACCAAAGCGAACAGGCTGGCTTCCTCGCCCTCGAGGAACTCCTCGATCACCAGCGGCCCGTCGCCGGCCGCGGCGATCGCGCCTTCGGCTTCAGCCAGGGTCATCGCGACGGTGACTCCCTTGCCCGCGGCGAGCCCGTCGGCTTTGACCACCACCGGCGCCCCGAACCGCTCGAGCGCGGCGCGCGCCTCGGCCATCGTCCCGGAGCGCACATAATCGGCGGTCGGGATGCCGTTCGCGCGGCACAAATCCTTGGTGAAGCCCTTCGAGCCTTCGAGCCGGGCGGCATCGGCGTTGGGCCCGAACACCGCGAATCCCGCCGCCCTGAGCGAGTCGCCGACGCCGGCGACCAGCGGCGCCTCGGGGCCAATCACCACCAGGTCGATCGAGCGGCGGCGCGCCAGCTCGATCATTGCATCCGGATCCATCGGGTCCGCCGCCACGCATTGCGCCCAGCGCGCGATCCCCGGGTTGCCGGGCGCGGCGATCAGCTCCTCGCAGCTTGGCGATTGCCTCAGGCGCCAGGCGAGCGCATCTTCGCGGCCGCCCGAACCCAGCAGCAGGATGTTCATGGACCTCCCCGACGACACGGCTGACGACAAGAGTGCGGGCCTGTTAGCCGAGGTGGCGGCCGGCGACAATTCGCCGCCGCTGACCGTCAGCGAGCTGTCGGGGGCCTTGAAGCGGACCATCGAGACGGCGTTCGGCCAGGTCCGGGTGCGCGGCGAGATCTCGGGCTTCAAGCGCCACGCGTCGGGCCATTGCTATTTCACCCTGAAGGACGACGCGGCGTGCATCGACGCGGTGATCTGGCGCGGCCAGGCGGCGTCGCTCGCCTTCCGACCGGAGGACGGCGCCGAGGTCATCGCCACCGGCCGGCTGACCACCTACGCCGGCCGGTCCAAATATCAGATCGTCGTCGACCGGCTGGAGCTGGCCGGCGAGGGCGCCCTGATGGCGCTGCTCGAGCGCCGCCGAAAGGCGCTGGCCGCCGAGGGGCTGTTCGACGCCGCGCGCAAGCGCAAGCTGCCGTTCCTGCCGCAGCTGATCGGGGTGGTGACGTCGCCGACCGGGGCGGTGATCCGCGATATCCTCCACCGGCTCGAGGACCGCTGCCCGACCCATGTGATCGTCTGGCCGGTGCCGGTCCAGGGCGAGGGCGCGGCGGGCCGGATCGCCGCGGCCATCCGCGGCTTTGCGGACCTCACTCCGCGCCCGGACCTTCTGATCGTCGCCCGCGGCGGCGGCTCGATCGAGGATCTGTGGGCGTTCAACGAGGAGGAGGTGGTGCGCGCCGCGGCGCAATCGCCGATCCCTCTGATCTCGGCGGTCGGGCACGAGACCGACACCACGCTGATCGACCACGCCGCCGATTTGCGCGCCCCGACCCCGACCGCCGCCGCCGAGCTGGCGGTGCCGGTCCGGGCCGAGCTGTTCGCCCTGCTCGCCGACCTCGGCCGAAGGGCGGCGCATTGCCTGGCCGCCCGCGCCGAGCGGGCCCGGGAGCGGCTCGACCTCACCGCCTGCCGCTGGCCGCGGCCCGAGGCCCTGTTCGCGCCGGCGGTGCAACGCGCCGACGAGCTCGGCGAACGGCTGCCTCGCGCGCTCGCCGCGCGTGCGGGCCACGCGCGCGCCGATTTGAACGCGGTCGCCCCGCGGCTCCGGCCGCAGCTGCTTCAGGACCGGATCGAACGGGCCGCGGAAAAGCTCGCCGCGCTGTGGAAGATGGCCGGGCTGGTCCATCCCGACCGGCCCTTGTCGAAAGGCTTCGCCCGGGTCACCAGCCGCGCCGGCCAGACCCTGACGCGCGCCGCCGACGCGCTCGCCGAGCGGCTTCTGACCCTGCATTTCGGCGACGGCAGGGTCGACGCGGTCGCCGGCGACCAGGCGCCGCCGGGCGCCCCGGCCCGGGTTGAGCGGAGCCGGCGGCGCGCCTATCTGCCGCCCCAGCCGGGCCTGTTCGATGAGCCCGGGGAGTGAGCCATATGCTGATGAGGGGCGCCGGGAAGACCGCCCGGCTGCAATTTCTGCCAAGCACCTTCCGGGTGCTGTCCGACGGCGACCATGTGGTCTGCGCAGTGACCGGCGCCGTCATCCCGCTGCACGAGCTGCGCTACTGGAGCGTCGAGCGGCAGGAGGCCTATCGCGACGCCGCCGCCAGCCTCGAGGCCGAGCAGCGCGCCGCCAAGGCCCCGGGCTAGCGGGTTCCGCGCCTAGCCGATCCGCTTGACCTTGAACCCCGGCTGGCCGTTGACGCTCAGCCGGAAGCTGCCGAGCGAACCGCGGCGAACGACGATCTTCTGGCCGCGCTCGGGCCGCAGTCCGATCGGCGTGTCGTCGGTCTGGGTCCAGGTCGAGCCGTCGGCGAGCTTGATGGTCCAGCCGCCTTCCGGGTTGCGGGCGACGGCCGCGACGGTGCTCTGGATTTCCTTGACCTCGTTCTCGTCGCCGCCGAACAGCCCGCCGAAGCTGGGCACGGAGAAGCCGAACAGCGAACGCCGCGCCGCGGTCACCCGCTGGCGGTCGATCACCACCACGTCCCTCTTCGCCATCGCCTGGTCGAGCGCCGAGGTCTCGCGGTCGAAGCAGGCGAGCCGCTGCGCCGCGTCGGCCAGCGCCCGGCAGCCGAGCAGCCGCTGGATCTGCGCCGGAGCGCCGCCCTCGGCCTTCTTGCGCGGGGCCGCCGCGGCGGCCGTCGACAGCAATGCGCAGGCCGCCGCGGCGAAAATGATTTTCCGTTTCATTTGAAGAGTCTCCCTGGCCACGATCACTATCGTCGGAGCCCCTCCAAGGGCAAGGGCGCCTGTTGCAAAATTGAGACAGCCGCCCGACAACTTCACGGGCGGCGGGCCGCGAACATTGCCAGCGTCTTGCCGCTTCACCTATCAGGTAGGGCAGTTACGGCAACTCGCATTGTCGCGGCACTGCGGCCGTGTCCAAGGCACGGCCCATCAAGGGGAAGACATTCTATGAAGCTCGATTTCCGCCAGCGCCTGCTCGCAACGACCCTCCTCGTTGGCGCCAGCATGGTTGCCTCGCCCGCCCTCGCCCAGGACGTCGCTCCTGCGGCTCCCTGCCCGCCGGATTCGCCCAATTGCGTGCCCGAGACGACCGCTCCGGTCGAAGGCACGACCCTCACGACCGCGACTCCGTCGGCCGAGGGAGAGGCCGTCGAGTCCACCGAGGACATCATCGTCACCGGCACGCGCATTCCGCAGCCGAACCTGACGTCGGCGAGCCCGGTGACCGTCGTCACCTCGCAGGAAGTCAAGCTTTCCGGCACGACCCGCACCGAGGATCTGATCAACTCGCTGCCGCAATCGTTCGCCGCCCAGGGCTCGAACATTTCCAACGGCGCCACCGGCACCGCGACCGTCAACCTGCGCGGCATCGGCACGTCGCGCACGTTGGTGCTGGTCAACGGCCGTCGCCTGCACCCGGGCGACCCGCGCGCGCCAGCTCCTGACCTCAACTTCATTCCGGCGGCCCTGGTCAAGCGGGTCGACGTCCTGACCGGCGGCGCTTCGTCGGTGTACGGCGCCGACGCGGTTGCCGGCGTCGTCAACTTCATCATCGACACCGAGTTCCGCGGCCTTCGAATCGACGGCCAGGCCAGCGCGTTCATGCACAGCAACGACGGTGATCCGGATGCCCTGGCCGCCAACGACGCCCGCGGCTTCCGCTACCCGACTGGGCAAAGCGTCAACGGCGGCGCCCAGGACATCTCCGTCTCGCTCGGCGCCGGCTTCGACGACAACCGCGGCAGCGTCATGGCTTATGCGACCTACCGCAACCAGAGCTCGGTGCTGCAGTCGACCCGCGATTACTCCTTCTGCGCGCTGACCGCCAACAGCCAAGCCACGATCACTTCGACCGGTCGCCGTTTCAACTGCGGCGGCTCGGCGACATCGGCGAACGGCACCTTCTTCACCAACGTCGGCACTTTCCAGGTTGGTCCGGGTCAGACCTTTATTCCCGGCTCCACGCCGTTCAACTTCGCGCCGTACAATTATTACCAGCGTCCGAATGAGCGCTACACGCTGGGCGCGTTCGCCAATTATGAAATCGACGAGATGTTCAACCCGTATCTCGAAGCGATGTTCATGGACGACCACACCGACGCGGTGATCGCCCCGTCGGGCAACTTCTTCAGCACCAACACGATCAACTGCGACAATCCGCTTCTGTCGACGCAGCAGTTCAACACGATCTGCGTCCCGGCGAACACCTTCGTCGACGCCGACGGCGTTACCCAGGCGGTCGCCTACACCGGCCGCCGCAACGTCGAGGGCGGCGGGCGCCAGGACGACGTCGAGCACATCAGCTTCCGCGTCGTCGCCGGCATGCGCGGCGACCTGGACCGGGGCCTGTCGTACAACGCCTCCGGCGTGTTCGGCAAAACCATCCTTTCCCAGATTTATCGGAACGACTTCTCCGTCACCCGGCTCAACCGGGCGATGGACGTCGTCACCGATCCGGCGACCGGCCTGCCGGTCTGCCGTTCGGTTCTGACCGGCGAGGATCCCGCCTGCGTGCCCTGGAACATCTTCATCGAAGGCGGAGTGACCCAGGAAGCGCTCGACTACCTTCAGACTCCGGGCCTCTCGCGCGGCAACGTCCAGCAGAAGAGCGCCGGGATCGACTTCACCTTCCTCGGCGGCGAATATGGCCTGCAGCTGCCATGGTCCGACCGCGGCGTCAGCGCCAACGTCGGCGGCCAGTACATCAAGCACTCGCTGCTCTTCGAGACGGACACCGCTTTCTCGACCGGCGATCTCGCCGGCCAGGGCGGGCCGACCATCGGCGTCTCGGGCGACTATGACGTGCGCGAGCTGTTCGGCGAAGTCGAGTTGCCGATCGTCAGCAACAGCTTCATCGAGGAATTCACGGTCCGCGCCGGCTACCGCAAATCCTGGTACCATGTCGCCGACAACAAGTTCTCGACCGACACCTACAAGATCGAGGCCGAGCTTGCTCCGGTGCGCGACATCCGGCTTCGCGGCAGCTACAACCGCGCGGTCCGGGCGCCCAACGTGATCGAGTTGTTCTCCGCCCAGTCGATCGGTCTCGGCGGCTCGGACGACCCGTGCGCGGGTGCCGTGCCTACCGCGACGCTTGCCCAGTGCCAGCTGACCGGCGTGACCGCGGCGCAATACGGGAGCATCATCCCCAACCCGGCCGAGCAATACCAGTCCCTGTTCGGCGGCAACCCGGATCTGTCGCCCGAGAAAGCCGACTCCTACACGTTCGGACTCGTCCTTCAGCCGCGCTTCATCCCCGGCCTGGCGGTCACCGTCGATTATTTCGACATCCGGCTGCGGAATGCGATCGGCGTGATTGGCTTCGACACGATCATGGCGCAGTGCCTTTCCACCGGCGATCCCTTCTTCTGCTCGAAGATTAACCGCGCGCCGGGCACGGGCTCGCTGTGGTTGCCGGTCGTCGACCCGTCGCAGGGTGGGTTCATCAGCGACGTCAACACCAACGTCGGCGGCTTGAAGACCCGCGGCGTCGACGTCCAGGCCAGCTACGCCCGCCAGATCGGACGTCTGGGCAATCTGAACCTGAGCATGGTCGGCACATGGCTCGACAAGCTCGAGGTCAACCCGGTTGCCGACACCAAGTACGACTGCAAGGGCTTCTTCGGGAACCAGTGCGGCACGCCCAATCCCAAGTGGCGCCACAAGGCCCGCGCGGGCATCACCTTGCCCAACGGCATCGGCATCTCGGGCCAGTGGAGATACTTCTCGAGCGTCAAGGTCGACGGGTTGAGCAGCGACCCGGATCTGGCAGTGCCGCCGACGTCGCCGCTGGTCCGCCCGGCGAACCGCAAGCTGAACGCGATCAGCTTTTTCGACCTCGCGCTTCAGGCCCGGATCACCGACCGGTACAATTTCCGGATGGGCGCCAACAATATCCTCGATACGGATCCGCCGATCGCGGGCAGCCAGGTCATCTTCGCCGGCTCCGGTAACGGCAACACCTTCCCGCAGGTCTATGACTCGCTGGGACGGTTCCTGTTCGCGGGCTTCACCGTCGACTTCTAAAGTCTGCGGCAAGACAAGGATTGCGGCGGGCCTCGAAAGAGGTCCGCCGTTTTCTTTTGCGGCGCGACGGGCCATGAATGCGCCGATGGCCGACGATGCGATCACCCTGGAACAGGCGGCGGACCGGGCGGCGACGTCGGGCGATCCCGCGGCCGCCTCGCGCCTGCTCGAGCAAGCGGTGGCCCAGGCCGGCGACAAGCCCGGCCTGTGGGTCAAGCTGTCGGCGATGCGCCGGGCCGGCGGCGACCTCGGCGGCGCGCTGGAGGCGGTCGAGCGGGCCCTGGCCATCGAGCCGCTCAATTTCTCGGCCCTCCTCTCCCGCGCCTTCCTGCTCGAGGGATCGGGCGATCCCCGGGCCGGCGAGGCCTTCGCCGTCGCCGTCGCCCAGGCGCCGCCGGACGAGTCCCTGCCCAAGCCCGTCGCATCCGCGCTGGAGCATGCGCGGCAGCGGAGCGCCGAACATGGCGCGGCCGTCGAGCGGCGGCTCCGCGACGCCGTCGGCATGGATCTGCCGGCGGCCGAGCGCGCCCGGGTCGAGCGGTTCGTCGCCAACACTGCCCGCCGCACCAGGCACTTTCACCAGGAGCCGAGCCATTTCCACTTCCCGGGCCTTCCGGAGGTCGAGTTCCACGACCGCGAGGAATTCCCCGGCCTCGAGGCGCTGGAAGCGCGCACCGGCGAGATCCGCGCCGAATTCCAGGCCCTGGTCGCCAGCGAAGCCGCGCAGCTGGTGCCGTACATCCAGTATCCGGACAATGTCCCGCTGCGGCAGTGGAAGGAGCTCAACCGCAACCGGCAATGGACGGCCATCCACCTGGTCCAGAACGGCCAGCGGGTCGAGGCCAACGCGCGCCACTGCCCGCGGACGCTCGAGGCGGTCTCCGCATTCTCCCAGCCGCAGGTGCCCGGCGCATCGCCCAATGCGATGTTCTCGCTGCTCGCGCCGCGCACCCGGATCCCGCCGCATACCGGCGTCGCCAACACCCGCCTGGTCTGCCACCTCGCCTTGATCGTGCCGCCCGAGTGCGGCTTCCGGGTCGGCGCGACCACCGTCGAGTGGAAGGAGGGCACGGCGTTCGTGTTCGACGACACCATCGAGCATGAGGCGTGGAACGACAGCGACCAGCTGCGCGTGGTCCTGATCTTCGACCTGTGGGCGCCGGCCCTCAGCGACGCCGAGCGCCGAGCGGTCGCGGCGATCATCCCGGCGGCCGGCGTCGGCTTCGGCGGCGGGATCTAGGCATGCCGAGCACGCTCAAGCCCGCGCCCGACCCGGAGCAGGTGGTCAAGGACGCGATCGCGGCGCTCGACACGCCACGGGCGCCCGAGCTGCTCCCGGACATCGAGCGCGCGCTTCGCCAGGCCCCGCAGGACGCCAGGCTGTGGCATTTGAAGGGCCTCATCCACCGTTCGCAGGACCGGCGCGAGCTCGCGATCCCGGCGCTTCGGCGGGCGGCCGAGCTGGCGCCCAACGTCCCGTTGATCGCCCACGGCCTGGCGCGGACCCTCAACGAGGCCGGCCTGCCCAGCGTCGACGCCTATGCCCGGGCGCTGCGGCTGTCTCCGGGCGACACGACGCTGCTCACTGGCCTGGTGGCGGCCTTGCTCGCGGAGCACCGCCTGGCGGACGCCATGGCCGGCCTGGAGCGCGCGTTGGAGCGGGCGCCGCGGTGGGTGGAAGGCCATGGCATGCTCAGCGACCTGCGCTGGCTGGAGGGCGAGCGGGAGGGCTTTGCGCGCAGCTTCGACGAGGCGCTCGCGCTGCACCCGAGCGACATGGCGCTTCGCCGCGGGCAGATCATCGCCCTGCTCCACGCAGAGCGCTATGACGACGTCCTGGCCCGGATCGCCGACGGCCGGCGCGCGATTGGCGACGACGCCCTGTTCGACGTCAACGAAGCCATTGTCTGGTCGGAGACCGGCGAGGCCGAGAAGGCCGACCGCCGGTTCGAGCAATTGAAGGACCTTGCCGACAGCTCGACGCAGGTCCGCCGGGTCCGCCATCTGCTTCGCTACGGGCGGCCCGCCGATG
>DASTZO010000008.1:0-3511 GCA_035764265.1 Sphingomicrobium sp. | reverse complement strand
GCATCGCCGCGCAGCGCGTCGGGGTGCTCGCCGACAGCACCAACCGGCTGGTCGTCGAGGAAGGCCGGCCGGCGGCGCAGGACCTCAGGCGCGCGATCGCCGGGGTCGAGCGGGCGACGAGCAATCTGGACGCGATGGTCGCCGACGCGCGGCCGGGCGTGCAGAATCTGACCAAGTCGACCCTGCCCGAGGCCAACCGGCTGGTCCGCGACCTGCGCGAGCTGACGGTGTCGCTGCGCGGCTTCTCCGAGCGGCTCGAGCAGGGCGGCATCGGCGGCGCCCTGGGGCCGGAGAAACTGCCCGACTACAAGCCGAGGAAACGCTGATGAAGCTGCTGCTGCGGACATCCCTGCCGGTCGTTCTGGCGGCTGCGCTGGGCGCCTGCTCGCTGGGCGGGCTGCTCGGCGGCGGCAAGACCCCGCCGACGCTTCTGAAGCTGACCCCGCAGGCCGCGGAGCAGGGCGAGATGGCGCGCTCGGCGAGCGCCGGCGAAGCGGTGACGATTTCCGTGCCGGTCGTCGCCAAGGAGCTGCGCACGGTGCGGGTGCCGGCGCAGGTCAGCCACATGGAAGTCGCCTACATCAAGGATTTGCAATGGGTCGACACGCCCGACCGGCTGTTCCAGGACCTGCTCTCGGAGACGGTCCGGCGCACTACCGGCCGGGTGGTGCTCGACCCCAAGCAGGCGCTGCTCGACCCGGGCGTGGTGGTGTCCGGCCAGCTGCACAAGATGGGCTACGACGCCGCCGAGCAGGCCGTGATCGTCCGCTTCGACGGGGCCTTGTCGGCGGCGGGCGGGACGCGCGTCGAGACCCGCCGGTTCGAAGCCAAGGTCCCGGCGAGCGGCGATGCGGCCTCGGTCGGCCCGGCGCTCAACCAGGCGGCCAACCAGGTCGCCCTCGAAGCGGCGGGCTGGATCGGGCGCTAGCCGCCCGCTAACCGGCCGCTAACCGGCCCTCGGCGCTTCCGGCGGCAGGAACTGGATGCCGTGCCGGCGGCCGATCTCCGGAATTTTCGCCAGGTCGTCGGGGAGGCTGCGGACCTCGCTGTTCACTTCCTCGAAGAATTCGGACGCATGCGCGGGGGCTGCGAAGATCAGCACCCGCGCGGGCGAGCTCGAGGCCCCCCGGAACGCGTGGACGGTGTTGCGCGGCAGGTAATTGAAGTCCCCGGCTTTCGATTGCACCCGCTCGCCGTCGATCTGGAACTCGACCTCGCCCTCGAGCACGTAATAGGCCTCGTCCCAGTCGTGCCGATGGGGCGGCGGGCCCATCCCCAGCGGGACTTCCTCCTCGAACAGCGACCAGGCCCCGCCCGTCTCCCGCGCATCGCACAGGAAACGAAGCGGCATGCCGAGCACATTGAGCGGCGCCCTTTCGCCGGCCTTGACGATGGTCGCTTGCATGTCCGCCTCCTCGAATCGCGCGGAACAGGAATACTATCGTCGGCGTCCGTTTGCACGGACTAGGCGAGGCTCTTGCTGGCCTGCTCGTAGACGTCCTTGCTGAGGCCGGGCGCGGCGACGATGCGCTCGAGCTCGGAGCGCATCCGCGCCGCGCGATCGTCGTCGAAGCGCTTCCAGCGGCCGAACGGCGGCACCAGCCGGGCGGCGACCTGCGGGTTCAACCGGTCGGCGGCGAGGATCATGTCGGCGACGAAGCGGTAGCCGCGCCCCGAGCGATGGTGGAACACCCACTGGTTGGCGGCGAAGGTTCCGGCGAGCGCGCGCAGACGGTTGGGGTTGGCGAGGGTGAAGGCGGGGTGCGCGGCGAGGCGCTCGACCTCGTCGATGGTGTCGGCCCGCTGCGCGGTCGCCTGAAGCGCGAACCATTTGTCGACCACCAAAGGGTCGTCCTCGAACCGCCGGTAGAAGGAATCGAGCGCCTCCTGCCGCTCGGGCCGGTCGAGCGAGACCAGGATGGCGAGCGCGCCCTGGCGGTCGGTCATGTTGGCGGCGGCATCGAACTGCGCCTTGGCCAGCGCCGCCCCCTCGGCCGGGTCGGCGGCGGCGACCAGCCCGAGCGCGACGCTCCTCAGGCGGCGGGCGCCCTTGGCCGCCGGGCTGAGGTCGGCGGCGGGGACGATCGCCCGGACCGCGTCGAGCTCGGCCCGAAGCTCCTTGCCGAGAGTCGCGCGCAGCCGCTCGCGCGAGGCGTGGATCGCATCGGGGTCGACGCGGTCCATTCGGTCGCCGATCTGGCTTTCCGACGGCGGCAGGACGACCTCGGCCTTGAACGCGTCGTCGAGCGCCTCCGACCGAAGCGTGTTCGAGGCGGCCCGGACCAGCGGCGCCGTGTCGACCGGCTCGCCGCGGGTCCCGGCGATCAGCGCGCGAAGCATCAGCTCCTGCATCGCCTCGAAGCGGGCGAACGGGTCACGGTCGTGCCGGGCGAGCAGCTCGAGCTCGTCGGGGCCGCGCTGCGCCTCGATGATCACCGGGGCCGAGAAGCCGCGGTTGATCGACAGCAGGGGCGGCTCGGCGACCTCGTCGAAGCGGATGCTCTGCTCGGCCTGGTCGAGCAGGATCAGCCGCTCGGGCGCGACCTCGCCGCCGCTGTTCGCACCGATCAGCGCGGTGCGGAGCGGGATCGGCATCGGCGACTTGACCGGCTGGCCCGGGGTCGGCTCGACGCGCTGCGCGAGGCGCAGGGTCGCGGTCCGGGCGGCGGAGTCATGGTCGAGCCGCGCGGTGACCTTGGGAGTGCCGGCCTGGGCGTACCAGATCTTGAACGGCTCGAGGTCGACGCCGCTCGCGTCCTCGAGCGCTTGGACGAAATCGTCGCAGGTCGCCGCCTGGCCGTCGTGGCGATCGAAATAGAGGTCGGTGCCGGCGCGGAATATCTCGGGCCCGAGCAATGTGTGGAACATGCGGATCAGCTCGGCGCCCTTGTTGTAGACGGTGGCGGTGTAGAAATTGGAGATTTCGAGGTAGCTGTCGGGCCGCACCGGATGGGCGAGCGGGCCGTCGTCCTCGGGGAACTGGACCGCGCGCAGCAGCCGCACGTCCTCGATGCGCTTGACCGCGACGCTGCCGATGTCGGCCGAGAAGCTCTGGTCGCGGAAGACGGTGAAGCCTTCCTTCAACGACAGCTGGAACCAGTCGCGGCAGGTGACCCGGTTGCCCGACCAATTGTGGAAATATTCATGGCCCACGACCCCGGCGACGGCGTCGAAATCGGAGTCCGTAGCGGTTTCCTTATCGGCCAGAATATAGCGCGAATTGAAGATGTTGAGGCCCTTGTTCTCCATCGCCCCCATGTTGAAGTCGCTGACCGCGACGATGTTGAACTGGTCGAGGTCGTATTCGCGGCCGTAGACCCGCTCGTCCCAGGCCATCGCCGCCTTCAAACTGTCCATCGCGTGAGCGGTCTTGGGCAGGTCGGATTCGCGCACCCAGATGCCGAGCGAGACCTCGCGGCCCGACCGGGTGGTGAAGCTGTCGCGGTTGCAGACCAGGTCGCCGGCGACCATCGCGAACAGGTAGCAGGGCTTGGGGAAGGGATCGTGCCAT
>DASTZO010000007.1:0-10735 GCA_035764265.1 Sphingomicrobium sp. | reverse complement strand
CCTGGAGATTGGGTGCCGCCTTCAGCCGCTTGATGAGCGGCTCGGAAGGGAACGGGTAGAGCTGCTCGATGCGGATGATCTCGACGCCGAGGTCGCCTGCCTCGTCGCGCGCTTCCATCAGTTCGTAGGCCAGCTTGCCCGAGCACAGGACCAGCCGCTTCGTCTCGCCTTCGCCCGGCCCGTTGAGGTCGCTCAGGATGCGGCGGAAGTGGCTGTCGCCGGTGAAGTCGCCGATGTCGGACATGGCGAGCTTGTGGCGGAGCAGCGACTTGGGCGTCATAAGGATCAAGGGCTTGCGGAAATCGCGCAGCAGCTGGCGGCGGAGGATGTGGAAATAATTGGCCGGGGTCGTGCAGTTGGCGACCTGGAGATTGTCCTCGGCGCACAATTGCAGGTAGCGCTCGAGCCGCGCCGAGCTATGCTCGGGCCCCTGCCCCTCGAAGCCGTGCGGGAGCAGCATCACCAGCCCGCTGGCGCGCAGCCACTTCGCCTCGCCCGAGCCGATGAACTGGTCGACGATGGTCTGGGCGCCGTTGGCGAAGTCGCCGAACTGGGCTTCCCACAGCACCAGCGTGCGCGGGTCGGCGATCGAATAGCCATATTCGAAGCCAAGCACTCCGAACTCGCTCAGGGGCGAATCGCGCACTTCGAAGCGGCCCCCCTCGACCGAGCACAGCGGGATGTATTTCTCGCCGCTCGACTGGTCGACCCACACCGCGTGGCGCTGGCTGAAGGTGCCGCGGCCGCTGTCCTGCCCCGACAGCCGGACATTGTGGCCCTCGAGGATCAGGCTTCCGAACGCCATCGACTCGGCGGTCGCCCAGTCGAAGCCGGAGCCGCTGTCGAACATCGCTTTCTTGGCGTCGAGGATGCGCTGCAGCGTCTTGTGGATGTGGAAATTGCCGGGGACCCGGGTCAAGGCCTCGCCCAGCCGCGCAACCGAATCCTCGCCGATCGCCGTCGTCGTGTTGCGCCGGCCGAGCACCGGCTCGTCGGGGCGGCCGAGTCCAGCCCAGCGGCCCTCGAACCAGTCGGCCTTGTTTGGCAGGTAGGAGGTCGCCGCTTTGAATTCCTCCTCGAGGTGGTCGACGTAGGCCCTGGTGTGCCGCTCGATCCACTGGGCGTCGACGACGCCCTCTTCGATCAGCCTGCGGCCGTAGACCTGGCTGATCGGCGGGTGCTTGCGGATCGCCGCGTACATCAGCGGCTGGGTGAAGCTCGGCTCATCGCCCTCGTTGTGGCCGAACCGGCGATAGCACCACATGTCGATGACGATGTCGCGGCCGAAGCTGTGGCGGAACTCGATCGCCAGCTTGCAGCAGAAGGTCACGGCCTCGGGATCGTCGGCGTTGACGTGGAGGATCGGCGCCTGGATCGATTTGGCGATGTCCGAAGGGTAGGGCGACGAGCGCGCGAACTGCGGCGAGGTCGTGAAGCCGACCTGGTTGTTGATGATGAAATGGATCGTGCCGCCGGTGCCGTAGCCGGGCAGTCCGGAAAAGCCGAGGCACTCGGCGACCACGCCCTGGCCGGCGAAGGCGGCGTCGCCGTGGAGCAGGATCGGAAGCACCGTCTTACCGTGCTTGTCGCCCTTGGCGGTCATCACCGCGCGCGCCTTGCCGAGCACCACCGGGTCGACCGCTTCCAGATGCGACGGGTTGGGAAGCAGCGACAAATGCACCTTGTTGCCGTCGAACTCGCGGTCGGACGAGGTGCCGAGATGGTATTTGACGTCGCCCGAGCCGCCGACGTCGGCCGGGTTGGTCGCGCCGCCGGCGAACTCGTGGAAGATCGCCCGGTACGGCTTGCCCATCACGTTCGAAAGCACGTTCAATCGCCCGCGGTGGGCCATGCCGATGGCAACGTCGTCGACCCCGTACTGGCCGCCATACTTGATCACCGCCTCGAGGCCGGGGACCGCGCTCTCGCCGCCGTCGAGCCCGAAGCGCTTGGTGCCGACATATTTCCGGGCGAGGAACTTTTCCCACTCCTCGGCCTCGATCACCTTGGCGAGGATCGCCTGCTTGCCTTCGCGGGTGAACTCGATCGGCCGGTCGGCCTCGATGCGCTCCTGGAGGAAGCGGCGCTCGTCGAGGTCGTTGATGTGCATATATTCGATGCCGATGGTGCCGCAGTAGCTGGCCCGCAGGCGCTCGACGATCTGGCGGACGCTCGCCTGCTCGAAGCCGAGCGCGCCGCAGATATGGACCGGGCGGTCGAGGTCGGCGTCCGAAAAGCCGTGATAGGCGGGCGTCAGGTCGGCCGGCGGCTCGCTCTTGTGGAGCCCAAGCGGGTCGAGGTTGGCGGCGAGGTGCCCGCGCACCCGATAGGTGCGGATCAGCATCATCGCGCGGATCGAATCCTCGGCCGCGCGCCGCACCGCCTCCGGGTCGGCGCCGGCCGCGGACGCCTTGTCGCGGACCGCCGCCGCGAATTTCTCGATTGCCGCCTGCGTCGGGTCGAGCCCGAGGTTCAATTCGTCGAGCTCGGCGAGAGGCCAATGGGGCCGCGCCCAGCTCGGGCCGGCGTCGCGTTCGTGGCTGACTGCGTCCATGGGCTTGGTGGTATTAACTCTCGAGAAGCTGTTTGAGCGTCCGCCCGAGCTCAGATGGGCTCGGGGAAACGGTAATTCCAGCCGCCTCCATCGCCGCGATCTTGTCCTCGGCGCCGCCCTTGCCGCCCGAGACGATCGCCCCGGCGTGGCCCATCCGCCGCCCCGGTGGGGCGGTGCGGCCGGCAATGAAGCCGACGACGGGCTTGGAGCGCCCGCGCTTCGCCTCGTCGGCGAGGAATTGCGCGGCGTCTTCCTCGGCGCTGCCGCCGATCTCGCCGATCATGACGATCGACTGGGTCTCGTCGTCGGCGAGGAACATCTCGAGCACGTCGACGAAGTTCGTCCCGTTGACCGGGTCGCCGCCGATGCCGACCGCGGTCGACTGGCCGAGCCCCTCGTTGGTGGTCTGGAACACCGCCTCGTAGGTCAGGGTGCCGGACCGCGACACGACCCCGACGCTGCCCTTGGAGAAGATGTTGCCGGGCATGATCCCGATCTTGCACTCGTCGGGAGTCAGCACGCCCGGGCAGTTCGGACCGATCAGCCGCGACTTGGAGCCCGACAGCGCGCGCTTGACCTTGACCATGTCGAGCACCGGGATGCCCTCGGTGATGGCGACGATCAGCGGCACCTCGGCGTCGATCGCCTCGAGGATCGAGTCGGCGGCGAACGGCGGCGGCACGTAGACGACGCTCGCGTTCGCGCCGGTCGCCTCGACCGCCTCGCGGACCGTGTCGAACACCGGCAGGCCGAGATGGGTCGTGCCGCCCTTCCCCGGCGTTACTCCTCCGACCATCTGGGTGCCGTAGGCGAGCGCCTGCTGCGTATGGAAGGTGCCGGTCTCGCCGGTCATCCCCTGAGTGATCACCTTGGTGTTCCGGTCGACGAGGATGCTCACTTGAGCGACCCGTCGATCTGCCTGCACGCCACCAGCAGCTCCTTGACCGCATCGACGCTGACCTGGAAATTGGCCTTGGCGGCCTCGTCGAGCTCGATTTCGACGATCCGCTCGACCCCTTCCCCGCCGATCACCACCGGCACTCCGACATAAAGGTCGTCGACGCCGTACTGGCCGGTGAGGTGCGCCGCGGCCGGAAGCACCCTTTTCTTGTCCTTCAGGAAGCTCTCGGTCATCGCGATGGCGGCGGTCGCCGGGGCGTAATAAGCGCTCCCGGTCTTGAGCAAAGCGACGATCTCGCCGCCGCCGCCCCGCGTGCGCTGGACGATTGCGTCGATGCGCTCCTTGGTCGACCAGCCCATCTTGACCAGGTCGGGGATCGGGATCCCGGCGACGGTCGAATATTCGACGATCGGCACCATCGTGTCACCGTGGCCGCCGAGCACGAAGGCGGTGACGTCCTCGACGCTGACCTGGAACTCCTCGGCGAGGAAATGGCGGAAGCGGGCGCTGTCGAGGACGCCGGCCATGCCGACCACGCGCTGGTGGGGAAGTCCCGAGAACTCGCGCAGCGCCCAGACCATCGCGTCGAGCGGGTTGGTGATGCAGATGACGAAGCTGCCGGGCGCGTGCTTTTTGATGCCCTCGCCGACCGCCTTCATGACCTTCAAATTGATGCCGAGCAGGTCGTCTCGGCTCATGCCGGGCTTGCGCGGCACACCGGCGGTGACGATGCACACGTCGGCGCCGGCGATGTCGGCATAGTCGGACGTGCCCTTGAGCCTTGCGTCGAAATCGTCGACCGGCCCGGCCTGGGCGATGTCGAGCGCCTTGCCCTCGGGGATGCCCTCGGCGATGTCGAACAGGATGATGTCGCCGAGCTCGCGCATCGCGGCGAGGTGGGCGAGCGTGCCGCCGATCATCCCGGCGCCGATCAGCGCGATTTTGCGTCGAGCCATAAGGCGGGGTTCAACCTTTCATCATGTCCGGCCGGCCCGGACGAGGCGGCCATCGGGAAATGCGGCGCCCGCTTAGCCGCACGGCCCGGGCGCGGCAACCGCCCGCGCCACTTGCGCCGCTGCCCGTGCTATAGGGCGCGATCCCGGCTGAGGGAGCGCTGGACCATGACTCTCGAGGAATGGGCATTCGTCGCCCAGATCGTTTCCGCGATCGCCGTCGTGGCGTCGCTGGTGTTCGTCGGCTTTCAGCTCAGGCACGCGACCGCGGCGATCCGCGCCACGTCCTCCCAGGCGCACTCCAGCCTGTACACCGATCTGGTCCAGAGCATCATCGACAACGCCGATTTTGCGCGCGTCTGGTCGATCGGAATCAACGAGCCCAAGAAATTGTCCGTAGAGGAATGGGTGCGCTTCGTCGCTTATGCGAGCGCGCTCTTCCGGCTGTACGAATCCTCCCGCGTGCAGTGGCTCAATGGGCGCCTCGACGAGGAGCATTGGCACACCATCGAGCGCCAGGCGGCCGACTTCGGTCATCTGCCGGGGCTTCAGGGCGCCTGGGAGCTGCGCAGCCACTGGTACTCGCCGGAATTTCGCGCCTGGTTCGACGGGCTCAAGCCACCCGAGCCGCCGCGGCCTTACGCTCGCGACTGAGCAGGTCCCCCAGCCTTGACGCGCGATGCACGGCCCCGGCGCGGCAACCGCCCAAGCTTTCGCCCACATGAACGGACCGGGAACGGGCCACTTCGGCAATCGTTTCAAGCACATGTCCGGACGCAAGGAGCACCATGCCCTTCGCGTCCGTCTGCCTTGAAAGGAGATTGGACATGAAAAAGCTGCTTCTGCTCGCCGGTGCCGGAATGATGCTCGCGCTCGGCGCGCCCGCCGCCGCCGACGCCAAGCCCGGCAAGGGCGGCGCCAAGGTCCACATGAACGCCAAGGGCCACATCGACATGAACCGCAACGGGCTCGCCGACTGGCGCGAGCAGCGGCTGATCGACGCCAACGGCAACGGCATCCTCGACTGGCGCGAGCAGCGCCGGGTCGACATCAACCGCAACGGGGTCCCCGACTGGCGCGAGCGCTGGATCGACCGCGACCGCGACGGGATCGACGACCGCCAGGAGATCATGGCCAACCGCTGGGGCGGCGCGACCTGCCCGCCGGGCCTGGCCAAGAAGATCCCGCCGTGCGTCCCTCCGGGGCAGGTCGGCCGCACTTTCACCGTCGGCCAGCGCGTTCCGACCGGCTGGGGGACGCTCCCGTACGGCCGCATCCCGGTCGGGGTCCGCGACCTCTACGACCTCGATGACGACGACCGCTACATCTACCGCAACGGCACGCTCTACGTGGTCGACCCGCGCACCCGGCTGATCGAGCAGATCATCGCCGGCCTGGTCTTCTAGGCGCTCGATCCAGACAATCGCAGGAGCCGTCCGGGCGACCGGGCGGCTCCCTTTTCACGGTCAACAGCCGTTCATCTCCCAGCCGCTACGTCCGGCCCCATGAAAACACTCATCCTGCTCGCGGGCGCTGCGCTGCTCGCTTCCGCCGGTCCGGCTCTCGCCAAGCCGAACCATGCCAAGCACAACAAGGGCCAGCACGCGCGCGTGCTGCACGATCACCGCGGCCATGTCGGCTACGGCACCGGCGGCTGCCCGCCGGGGCTCGCCAAGCAGAACGCCGAGTGCATGCCGCCCGGACAGCACAAGAAGCTGTTCGCCGTCGGCCAGCGCGTGCCTTCGGGTTATCGCGGGCTGCTCGGCTACGACGCCCTGCCCTACGACCTGCGCAGCCGCTACGGCACCGGCCTCGACCCTTATTCGCGCTACATCTACCGCGACGACTATCTCTACCGGGTCGACCCGCGGACGATGGTGGTCAGCGAGATCCTGCGCGCCATCCTCTAGGAACCGCCATCGATCGGGCCGGTTTGGGCCGCGCGGGATCCCTGGCCGCGCGGCCCTTTTCTTTGCGCCTTTCCCCATGCTAGCGGCTCGGCGAGCATAGGAGCGTGCCTTGGCCGAGTTTCGACTGCCGAAGAACAGCCGCGTCACCAGGGGGCTCGCCCATCCGCCCGAGAGCGGCCGGCGGCTCAAGTCGTTCAAGATCTACCGCTACGACCCCGACAGCGGCGCCAACCCGCGCTTCGACACCTACACCATCGACCTCGACAAATGCGGGCCGATGGTCCTCGACGCGCTGATCAAGATCAAGAACGAGATCGACCCGACGCTGACCTTCCGGCGCTCGTGCCGCGAGGGCATCTGCGGCTCCTGCTCGATGAACATGGACGGCCGCAACGGCCTCGCCTGCACGACGCCGATCGCCGACATCAAGGGCGAGGTCCGCATCACCCCCCTGCCGCACATGGACGTGGTCAAGGACCTGGTGCCCGACCTCACCCATGCCTATGCGCAATATGCGCTGATCCAGCCGTGGCTGAAGGCGGCGACTCCGGCCCCGTCGGGCAAGGAGCGGCTGCAATCGCCCGACGACCGCGCGAGGCTCGACGGGCTCTACGACTGCATCCTGTGCTTCTGCTGCTCGACCAGCTGCCCGAGCTACTGGTGGAACCAGGACCGCTTCCTCGGCCCCGCAGTGCTCCTGCAGGCGTACCGCTGGCTGGCCGACAGCCGCGACGAGATGACCGGCGAGCGCCTCGACCAGCTCGAGGACCCGTTCCGGCTCTACCGCTGCCACACGATCATGAATTGCGCGAACGTCTGCCCGAAGGGCCTCAACCCGGCCAAGGCGATCGCCGAGACCAAGAAACTGATCGCGGAGCGGGCCGCTTGACGGGCCGCGACCCATTAAAGTGGAGGGCCGCTTGACGGGCCGCGACTCATTAAAGTGGAGGGCCGCTTGACGGGCCGCGACCCACTCAAAAGGCGGGCCGCTTGACGGACCGCGGCCCTGAAAGACACCGCGCAGCGTGAGCGACGCCCCCAGCGATCCAGATGATCCGGACGAAGGGCTGATGGAGGACGTCGGCCTGCCGCGCGGCGCCACGCCCGATCCCAACCATCCCGGCTGGTTCAGCTGGGGCGATTTCCCGCGCGGCTCGTTCGCGGCCGCCACCGGCCGGCTGCTGTTCAAGCCCGATGGCCCCGGCCGGGGCATCTGCCGGATGGTCCCGACCGAGGACCATATGAACATGGGCGGCTCGATCCACGGCGGGGCGGTGATGAGCTTCATCGACATGAGCATGTTCGCCGGCGGCCTGTGCGCGGGGATGGCGCGCGGCCATTATGTGACGCTCGACCTCACCACCCATTTCCTCGCCCGCGGCAAGGCCGGACCGCCGCTCGAGGCGCACGTCGAGCTGGTTCGCCAGACCCCCGGCCACGCCTTCCTGCAAGGCGTCGTCCGGCAGGACGGGGAGCCCTGCTACAGCTTCACCGGCACCCTCAAGCGAGTGAACACGCCCAACCGCCCCGCGGCATGACCGGTTCGGTCGGCAAGGCTTATGCCGCGCTGGTCGCGGTGGGCGAGCTCAAGCCCGACCCGGCGCAGGCGCGCGCGGTCGCGGCGCTCGACCGGCTCGCGCAATCGAGCAGGCGCAACGGGCTCTTCGATCGGCTCCTCGGCAATCGCAGCCGCGCCTGTGACGGCGTCTACCTGTGGGGCGGGGTCGGGCGCGGCAAGTCGATGCTGATGGACCTCGCCTTCGACCATATCGCCGTCGAGCCGAAGCGCCGGGTCCACTTCCACGCCTTCATGCTCGAGACCCATCGCCGGCTGCGCGACGCGCGCAGGAGCGAGGAAGTCGACCCGCTCGACGAGGTCGCCGGGCGCATCTCCGCCGAGGCGCGGCTGCTGGCGTTCGACGAGATGGTCGTCAACAACCCGGCCGACGCGATGATCCTGTCGCGATTGTTCGACAAGCTGATCGAGCGCGGAGTGAAGGTCGTCACTACCTCCAACCGCCCGCCGCGCGACCTCTACAAGGACGGCCTCAACCGCGAGCTGTTCGTGCCCTTCATCGAACTGATCGAGCAAGCCATGGAGGTGGTCGCGGTGGACGGGCCGACCGACTACCGGCTCGACCGCCTGGCGGGTGTCGCGGTGTGGCACGTGCCCAACGGGCCCGAGGCGACGCAGGCGCTGAGCACCGCCTTTTTCAAGCTCACCGACCATCCGGTCGAGGACCGGGCGCATGTGCCGTCCGAAGAGCTCGACGTCGGCGGCGGCCGGACGCTGCACGTCCCCAAGAGCCTCAAGGGGGTCGCGGTGTTCTCGTTCAAGCGGCTGTGCGGCGAGCCGCGCGGAGCCGCCGACTATCTCGCCATCGCCCAGCGCTTCCACACCGTGATCCTGGTCGGCGTGCCCGTGATGACCAAGGCGATGCGCAACGAGGCGGCGCGCTTCGTGACGCTGATCGACGCGCTCTACGAGCATCGCGTCAAGCTGCTCGCCGCCGCCGACGCGCAGCCGGCCGGGCTTTACCCGCAAGGCGACGGCAGCTTCGAGTTCGCGCGCACCGTCAGCCGCCTCGAGGAAATGCGCAGCGCCGAATATCTTGCCGAGGGCCACGGCGCCGCTTAGCGTTCGCGGAAATTCCGGGAGGGATGCCCATGCGCCTGCTGCTTGCCGCTTCGATTCTGGCTTTCTCGACCACGGCCATCGCCCAGGCCCCGCCCAGCATCATCACCCAACCATCAAAGCTCGACTCCAAATGGCAGGCCAGGACGCGTGAAATCTATGAAACCTCGGTCGAGATCCCGACGGTTGCCGGCCGCGGCCAGATGCAGAAGCAGGCCGATTATCTGGCGAGCCAGTTGAATGCGGCCGGGTTCGCGGCCGAGGACATCCGGATCCTTCCCTACGAGGGCAGCGAGCCGAACGACAAGACCGTCGCCCTGATCGCGCGGTGGCGCGCCGACCGGCCCACCGCGAAGCCGATCCTGTTGATGGCGCACATGGACGTGGTCGAAGCCAGGCGCGAGGATTGGAAGCAGGACCCGTTCGAGTTCATCGAGCGCGACGGCTATTTCTACGGCCGCGGCAGCTACGACAACAAGGCCGGCATGGTCGGCCTGGTCGCCTCCTTCCTGAAGCTCAAGGCAGCCGGCTGGAAGCCAAGGCGCGACCTCATCCTCTTCTTCACCGGCGACGAGGAAACCGGCGGGCGGGGAGCGGCGCTTGGAGCGACCGAATGGCGGCCGCTGACCGATGCCGAATATGCGCTCAACAGCGACGGTGGCGGCGGCTCCTTCCTCGCATCCGGAATGCCGCTCGGCTTTGGCCTGCAGACCGCCGAAAAGACCTACCAGAGCTTCACTTTCACGGTCCGAAACAAGGGCGGCCATTCCAGCCGCCCGCGCCAGGACAATGCCATTTACGAGCTGGCGACCGCGTTGAAGAAGGTGGAGGCGCACCGTTTCCAGCCGATGCTGAACGAGACGACGCGGGCCTATTTCACGGCGCGAGCGGCGCAGGAAGGCGACAGCGCGCTCGGCAAGGCGATTCGCGCCTGGCTCGCCAACGAGCAGGATGGGGCCGCCGCCGACGCGATCGAGGCCAATGAGCTCGAAGTCGGCCTGACGCGCACCCGCTGCGTCGCCACGGAGTTGCAGGCCGGACACGCCGACAATGCGCTCCCGCAGATGGCGCGGGCGACGGTCAATTGCCGGATCATGCCCGGAATCAGCCCGGATGCGGTCGAGTCGGAGCTGGAGGGGATCATCGGCAAGGGTGTCGAGGTCGACAAGTCCCGCAGCTATGTCGGCCGGCCGACGCCGGTCTCGCCGCTGCGCAAGGACATTGTAACGGCGTACCAGAACGCAGTGCGGGCGTTGAACGGCCCAACCGTGCCGGTCATTCCTTTGATGTCGACCGGGGCGACCGACGGGTCGTTCTTCCGCGAGAAGGGCATGCCGGTCTACGGCATCGACGGCAGCTGGGTGATCTCCCCGGAGGACGAGCGCGCCCACGGCCTCGACGAACGGATGCCGGTCCGCGCCGTCTACGACAACGTGCTGTTCTGGGAAATGGTGCTGAAGGAGCTTGCCGGCAGATAGTCAGGCGGCCGCCAGCTCCTTCGCCGCCTCCAGCGCCTCGGCGGCGTGGCCCGGCACCTTGACCTTGCGCCATGCCTTGAGCACCCGGCCGTCGGCGCCGATCAGGAAGGTCGAGCGCTCCATCCCCATATATTTGCGCCCGTACATCGACTTTTGGACCCAGGTTCCGAACGCGTCGGAAATCCGCCCGTCCTCGTCCGAGGCGAGCGGGACTCCGAGGCCGTATTTGCCGATGAACTTCTCGTGGCTCTTCATCGGGTCGCGCGAGATCCCGAGCACCCGCACTCCGGCCGCCTTGAACTCG
>DASTZO010000006.1:0-3307 GCA_035764265.1 Sphingomicrobium sp. | reverse complement strand
GCTCGCCGGGGCGATCGGCGGAGTGCTCGCCACCGCGCCCGCGGTCCTGCTGCTGCACGCGTTCGGCTCGCTCGAGGTCGAGGCGCAAATCCTCGGCCTGTCGGTCCTGGCGACGATCGGCGCGGGCTGGCTGGTGATGGCCGCCGCCGGAGCCGCCTATGCGCGCCTGTTCGGCCGCGCCGCCAACGACCGGCGCGGCGGCTGGCTGTTCGGAATGGCCTTCGGGTTCGCCTTGTGGGCCGCCGGGGCGGTGATGGTCCTGCCGGTCGCCAGCGGCGGCAAGGCGCCGGCGGGAATGGCCGCGCTCGGGGTCTTCCTGTCGCTGATCGTCTGGGGCGCCGCGCTGGGAGCGGTCATCCCGCTGGTCCACCGCCCGCTGCACAAGAAGATCGAGGCCGGCGCCCGCCTGCCGCGGGTCGGCCCGACCGCGATCGCCACCGGCCGCAACCGGTTGCGCGGCAAGCGCTAGGCCGCCAGCGCCGCCTTCAAATCCTCGACCAGGTCGAGCTTCTCCCACGGGAACAGGTCGCCCTCGGGCGTGCGGCCGAAATGGCCGTAGGCGGCGGTCGGCTCGTAGATCGGCTTGTTGAGCTTAAGGTGCGTGCGGATGCCGCGCGGGGTCAGGCCGCCGAGGCTCGGGATGCGCGCGATCGCCGCTTCGAGCTGCTGGTCCTCGACCGTGCCGGTGCCGTGCGTGTCGACGTAGAGCGACAGCGGCGCGCTGACCCCGATCGCGTAGGCGAGCTGGATCGTGCAGCGGCTCGCCAGGCCCGCCGCGACGATGTTCTTGGCGAGGTAGCGCGCCATGTAGGCGGCCGAGCGGTCGACCTTGGTCGGGTCCTTGCCGGAAAAGGCGCCGCCGCCGTGCGGGGCCGCGCCGCCGTAGGTGTCGACGATGATCTTGCGCCCGGTCAGCCCGGCGTCGCCGTCCGGCCCGCCGATCTCGAACTTGCCGGTCGGGTTGATGTGATAGACGGTGTCGTCGCTGAGCAGCTCGGCGGGCAGGGTCTCGGCGACCACCTTGCGGACATAGGCCTTGAGCTCCGCCTCTTTCTCGCCCTCGTGGTAGCCGGGCGCGTGCTGGGTCGAGACGACGATCGCGGTCGCCGCGGCCGGCTTGCCGTCCTCGAAGCGCAGGGTCACCTGGCTCTTGGCGTCGGGCTCGAGGAAGGGCGCCGCGCCGGTGTGGCGGTCGTGGGCCAGCCGCTCGAGGATCTTGTGGCTGTAATAGAGCGTCGCCGGCATCAGCTCGGGGGTCTCGTCGCAGGCGAAGCCGAACATGATCCCCTGGTCGCCGGCGCCCTCGTCCTTGTTGCCCGCCGCGTCGACTCCCTGGGCGATGTGGGGCGACTGGCCGTGCAGATAATTGTCGAAGCTCGCGGTCTGCCAGTGGAAGCCGGCCTGCTCGTAGCCGATGCGGTGGACGACCTGGCGGACGATCCCCTCGATCTCGTCGCGCGCGCCCGGCGCCCAGCCGTGCGTGTCCTGGAAGCGGTCCTCGTCATAGACCGGGGCGCAGCGGATCTCGCCGCCGACGACGATCCGCTGGGTGGTGACCAGGGTCTCGCAGGCGACCCGCGATTCCGGGTCCTTGCCGATGAAATAATCGACCAGGGCGTCGCTGATCTGGTCGGCGACCTTGTCGGGATGGCCTTCGGAAACGGATTCGGACGTGAACAGGTAATTGCTGCGCATGGTTCGAAATGGTCCTGGAAGATCGGGCCGCGGGGCCGGATTCAATGATATAAGGAAATCCTTATGTCCGCCGATAGCGCTCGCTTTTGGGAAGGGCAATGGCGGCGGCGATCATCATCAGGCCAAGCAGCAGCGGGATCCAGTTTCCGAACCGGGCGAAGGGCGTCAGTCCGAGCGCCGGCGGCGGCAGCACGCCGTCGATCACGCCCGCGGTGCGCCACGGCTGGGCGGCGACGAGCGCCCCGCGGGCGTCGATGATCGCGCTGATCCCGGTCGGGGTCGCCCGGAGCACCGGCAGCCCTTCCTCGGCGGCGCGCAGCCGCGCCTGGGCCAAATGCTGCGGCGGGCCCCAGCGGCCGAACCAGGCGTCGTTGGACGGGTTGAAGATGAAATCGGGCCGGTCGCGCGCGTCGACGACATGGCCGGAAAAGATGATCTCGTAGCAGATCTGGAAGCCGACCTTGCCCCAGCCGGGCAGGGCCAGCGTGCGCGGCCCCGGGCCGGCGGTGAAGTCGACGTCGCCGGGCGCGAGCCGCGACAGGCCGATCGACGACAGCAGAGGCCGCATCGGCAGATATTCGCCGTAGGGGACGAGGTGCGCCTTGTCGTAGCGGCCGACGGGCTTGCCGCCCGGTCCGAGCACGAAGACGCTGTTGGCGGCGCCGTCGACCCGGCGGCCGTCCGACGAGTGCAGCGCGAGCCCGCCGGTCAGCAGATATTCGCCCGGTGCCAGCAGCGCCGCGGCGCGGGTGCGCTCGAACTCGGCGAGCGCCTGGTGCTCGCCGGTGCGCGCGTCCTCGAGCGGGTCGGTGACCGCCGCCTCGGGCCAGAACAGCAGCCGCGGCCCGGCCTCGGGGTGGCGCGGAGCCGACAGCCGGGCGAGGCGCTGCGCGGCGATCGCGCTGAATCCCGGCCGCCACTTGTCCTGCTGGCCGATGTCCGGCTGGACGATCCGGATCGGCCGAACCGCGATCGGGGTGTCGGGCACCCGCGACGCGGGAAGCGCCCACAGCAGGGCGGCCAGCACGACGATCGCCACCCCGGCGAGATATTTGCGGTGCAGCTCGAGCCAGATGGCTCCCCCGGCCAGGACGACCAGCATCGACAGCCCGTAGGTGCCGATCAGGGCGCTCGACTGGATCAGCGGAGTGCCGGCGAGCACGACCCCGGCCGGGTTCCACGAGAAACCGGTGAAGATCCCGGCGCGCAGCCATTCGGTCACCGCCCAGCCGCCGGTCAGCGCCAGCAGCAGCGGCAGCCGGCGGCCGGCGCCGAGCCGCCAGCCGAGCCCCGCCGCCAGCGCCGGGTAGATGGCGAGGTAGAGCGACAGCAGCACCACCGCGACCCAGCCGAGCCACGCCGGCATCGCCGACTGGTAGGTGAAGGCGGTCGCGATCCAGTTGAGGCCGACGACGAACTGGCCGAGCCCGAACAGCCAGCCGGTCAGAAGCGCCCGCCGCAGCGACCCGGCGCGGATCAATAGCTCGCACAGGATCGCGAAGGCGACCGGCATCAGCGGCCACCAGCCGACCGGCTCGAAGGCGAAGGCGGACAAGGCCCCGGCGAGGGCGGCGATCAAGGCAGGCACCATCGCTCACTCGCTAGCCATTGC
>DASTZO010000005.1:0-2303 GCA_035764265.1 Sphingomicrobium sp. | reverse complement strand
CGGCTCGCGTCCCGAAGTGGGGCGCGCCGCAGCCGAAGAGACGCTCGAGGAAATCGAGCGGTGCCTCGAAGGCGTGCACATGTGCTTCATCGCCGCCGGCATGGGCGGCGGCACGGGCACGGGCGCGGCGCGAGCGCGTATTTCGGGGAGTGACCTGATGACGATCGAATTCATGCGGCCGGAAGTGGACGAGCTCAAGCCGCGGATCAGCGTGATCGGCGTCGGCGGCGCCGGCGGCAACGCGATCGCCAACATGATGCGCGCCGATGTCCAGGGCGTCGACTTCATCGTCGCCAACACCGATGCCCAGGCCCTCAACACCTCGGTCGCGGACCGCCGCATCCAGCTCGGGCTCAAGATCACCCAGGGCCTCGGCGCCGGCTCGCGGCCCGAGATCGGCCGCGCCGCCGCCGAAGAAACATTGGACGAGATCGAGCGTGCATTGGAAGGCACCCACATGTGCTTCATCGCCGCCGGGATGGGCGGCGGCACCGGCACCGGCGCCGCGCCGGTGATCGCCAAGACCGCGCGCGACAAGGGCATCCTGACCGTCGGCGTCGTCACCAAGCCGTTCGCGTTCGAGGGCGCTCGCCGCGGCCGCGCCGCCGATGCCGGCATCGACGAGCTCCAGCAGCACGTCGACACGTTGATCGTCATCCCCAACCAGAATTTGTTCCGCCTCGCCAATTCGGACACCACCTTCAAGGAAGCGTTCGAAATGGCCGACGAGGTGCTCCAGCAGGGCGTCCGCGGGATCACCGACCTGATGGTCATGCCCGGCCTGATCAACCTCGACTTCGCCGACGTCCGCTCGGTGATGGGCGAGATGGGCAAGGCGATGATGGGCACCGGCGAGGCGATCGGCGACAACCGCGCCATCGAGGCCGCCGAGAAGGCGATCTCCAACCCGCTGCTCGACGGGGTCAGCATGAAGGGCGCCAAGGGGGTGATCATCTCGATCACCGGCGGCGAGGACATGCGGCTGATGGAGGTCGACGAGGCGGCGAGCCACATCAAGGAGCTGGTCGACCCCGACGCCAACATCATCTGGGGCTCGGCGTTCAACAACGAGCTGGGCGGCAAGCTGCGCGTGTCGGTGGTCGCGACCGGGATCGAGGCCGAGACCGTCGCCCAGGCGCAGCCCGGCAAGGTGTTCACCTTCCCGGCGTCACGCACGACCTCCGCCCCTGCGGCGCCCGAGCTGCCGATCGCGGCGATCGACGAGGACAGCATTCCGCTCGACCTTGCGGGCGACGATGACGGCGACGAGCTGCTGCTCGACCCCGAGGACATTCTGACCAGCCCGGTGTCGGGCGCTCCGATCGCTCCGCCGGCCGACGAGGATCTGGGCGCGACCGAGGATAGCGCCGGCGACTCCGAGGCGCCGAAGGCGGCGTCCGAGAGCGCCACCCTGTTCGAGCGCATGTCGAACATCGCCCGCGGCGCCGCCAAGGCGCAGGGCGAGGACGAGGAGCCGACCGACTATCGGCGCGAGCCGATCGACATCCCGCGCTTCCTCAACCGGCAGAACAACCAGTAGCGCTTCACCCTGCCGCAGCCCCGCCTCATCGCCGGGGTTGCACGGCTCGTCGCTCGGGCGCTGGCCAGAAAGCTTTGCGCAAGCTCCGCTCGGACATGGCATTGGCGATGGCCGCAAGACCCACTGGCACCTCGACCCGCCGCGTTCGAATCGCCGCCCTGATCCTGGGATTCGTCGGGCTCGCGCTGGCGGCCTCGTCGGTGCGCGCCTCCGCGCAGGCCGCCCAGCCGCAATCGGCCTGGGCCTATCGCGAGACTCCGACCGCGGCCCTCGACCGCCATATCCGGGTGCTGGCGACGTCGCCCAGGGACTTCCTGGCGCTGATCGGCGCCGGCCGGGCGGCGCTCGAGCTCGGCGACACCCACGCCGCCGTCGGCTTTTTCGGCCGAGCCGACGAGGTCTTCCCGTCGAGCCCGCTGCCGCAGGCGGGGATGGGCGCGGCGATGGTCTCCGACGGCGACGCCTACGGGGCGATGCGCTATTTCGACCGCGCGCGGCAGCTCGGCGCGACCGCGGCGATGATCGGCGCCGACCGCGGCCTCGCCTACGATCTGATGGGCCGCCATTCGGACGCCCAGGCCGACTATCGCGCGGCGCTGGTCGGGCGCGATGCCGACGAGGCGCGGCGGCGGCTGGCGCTGAGCCTGGCGATCACCGGCGACAAGGCCAGCGCGATCGAGACCCTGGCGCCGCTCGCGGCCCGCGGCGACATGGGCGCGACTCGCGCCCGGGCGCTGGTGCTGGCGCTCAGCGGCGACCTCGA
>DASTZO010000004.1:0-2392 GCA_035764265.1 Sphingomicrobium sp. | reverse complement strand
TCAGCGAGGCCGAGCGCCGCCCGCGCGTCCTCATTGTCGAGCAGGAAGGCCCCGTAGGCCGCCTGGCGGTAGCGCGGCGCCCACACCGCGGCGGCGTCGGCGAACGCGCTCGCCTGGCTCTGGACGAACAGGGCCGCGCGGTCGCGGCTGGCGCGGTCGTCGAGCAGGGCGTTCCAGCGGTCGCGCTCCAGATAGGTCGTCGGGTGGATGTAGAAGGCATGCGCGGCGGTCGGGACCTGCGGCCGCGGCTCGCCGGCCGGCCTCCACCCGGACGGGTCGCCGGCCAGCCCGGGCCGGGCGATCCAGCTGGAGCCCTCGGCATAGTCGGGGCCGCTGCTCGGCGGCGGAGCGACGAACTCGCCCCTGGGCACCGTGCTCTTCAGGAGCACTCGGTTGCCGAACTGGAAGATCGCGAACGCTCCCGCGACCGCGAGCAGGGTCAGGATGACGACCAGGATCAGGAAGCGGCGCGCGCACATTGGCGCCCGGCCCTATTGGCGCGGCCGCGCCGCGGCAAGGCGGTTGAAGGCCTAACCCGCCCCTGCTAGCCGCGCCTCCATGTCCGTCACTCCCGAACAGGTGCGCCACATCGCGCGGCTCGCGCGCATCGCGATGAGCGACGCGGAGATCGCCGCGCTGGCGCCCGAGTTGAACAACATCCTCGGCTGGGTCGAGCAAGTGGGCGAGGTCGACACCGAGGGCGTCGAGCCGCTGACCGCGGTGATCGACCAGAAGCTGCGGCTGCGCGACGACGTCGTCACTGAAGGCGATTGCCGCGAGGCGGTGCTCGCCAACGCGCCGGCGGCCGAGCACGGCTTCTTCGCCGTGCCGAAAGTGATCGAGTGAACGCGCTTACTTCCCTGACCATCGCCGAGCTTCGCGACGGCTTCCGTTCGGGCGAGTTCAGCGCCCGCGAGGTGGCCGAGGCGTTCAACGCCGCGGTCGCCGGGGCGCGGGCCTTGAATGCGTTCACCGTCGAGACGCCCGACGACGCGCTCGCCGCGGCCGACGCGGCCGATGCGGCGCGCGGCAAGGGGGACGCCGGGCCGCTCGCCGGAATCCCGCTCGGGATCAAGGATCTGTTCGCGACACAGGGCGTCGACACGACCGCTGGCAGCCGGATCCTCAAGGGCTTCCGGCCGCCGTACGAATCGACCGTCAGCGCCAACCTGCGCAAGGCCGGAGCGGGGATGCTGGGCAAATTGAACATGGACGAGTTCGCGATGGGCTCGTCGAACGAAACCAGCGCCTACGGGCCGGTGATCAGCCCGTGGAAGCGCCTGGACGGGGGCAACGCCGCGCTGACCCCGGGCGGCTCGTCGGGCGGCTCGGCGGCGGCGGTCGCGGCGGGGCTCGCGCCGGGGGTCACCGGCACCGACACCGGCGGCTCGATCCGCCAGCCGGCGGCGTTCACCGGCATTTGCGGAATCAAGCCGACCTACGGCCGTTGCTCGCGCTGGGGGATCGTCGCCTTCGCCTCCTCGCTCGACCAGGCCGGGCCGATGGCGAAAACGGTCCGCGACTGCGCGATCCTGCTCGAGGCGATGGCCGGTTTCGATCCCAGGGACTCGACGTCGCTCGACCTGCCGGTGCCGCGGTGGGAAGCGAATTTGTCGAGCGACCTCAAGGGCAAGCGCGTCGGAATTCCCGCGGAATATCGCATCGACGGAGTCCCCGCCGACATCGATGCCCTGTGGGACCAGGGCGTCGAATGGCTGCGCGACGCCGGCGCCGAGCCGGTCAAAATTTCGCTCCCGCACACCAAATATGCGCTGCCGACCTATTACATCATCGCGCCCGCCGAGGCCTCGTCGAACCTCGCCCGCTACGACGGCGTCCGCTACGGCCTGCGCGAGATGGGCGAGGGCGGCTTGGACGGCATGTACGCCGCGACCCGCGCCGCGGGGTTCGGGGCCGAGGTCAAGCGCCGCATCATGATCGGCACTTATGTGCTCTCGGCCGGCTTCTACGACGCCTATTTCACCAAGGCGCAGAAGGTGCGCACGCTGATCAAGCGCGACTTCGCGAACGCGTTCGAGAGCTGCGACCTGATCCTGACCCCGACCGCCCCGTCGGCGGCGTTCGCGCTCGGCGACAAGAGCGCCGACCCGATCGCCATGTATTTGAACGACGTGTTCGCGGTGCCGGCGAGCCTCGCCGGGCTGCCGGCGATGTCGGTTCCGGGAGGGCTGGACGCGGACGGCCTTCCCTTGGGCCTGCACCTGATCGGCCGCGAGCTCGACGAGCAGGGCGTGCTCAACGCGGGTCTCGCCATCGAGGAACGGGCCGGTTTCAATCATCGTCCGACGAGGTGGTGGTAATGACTGATTATCGCATCAAGGGCGAAACGGGCGATTGGGAAGTGGTGGTCGGCCTCGAGGTTCACGCCCAG
>DASTZO010000003.1:0-2897 GCA_035764265.1 Sphingomicrobium sp. | reverse complement strand
ATCGCCTCCATGTCGATCAGTCCTTGCCGGATCGATCGATAGACCCAGCCCAGCATGTCGAGCGGCCTGAACAGCTGCAGCAGCATGGTGTTGATGAAGACGACATCGCCCGGTGTGAAGCGGCCCTGGCTCCAGCCCCAGACGGTGAAGATCATCGCCCCGGCCATCATCAGATTGGTGATCAGCGACTGGCCGATGTTGAGCCAGGCGAGTGACGTCTCATTCTTGGTCGCGGCGTCGGCGTAGGCGCCGATCGCCTCGTCGTAGCGCCGCGCCTCGCGCTCCTCGGCGCCGAAATATTTGACTGTCTCATAGTTCAGGAGCGAGTCGACCGCGCGGCCGATCGCACGGTTGTCGACCTCGTTCATCTCGCGCTGGACGCGCGCCCGCCAGTCGGTCACCTTCCGGGTGAAGACGATGTAGACGGCGACCATCGCCAGGGTCGCGGCGACCAGCCCGGGCCCGAACTTGACGAAGAAGATCACGCAGATCGCGGCCAGCTCGATGACCGTCGGGGCGATGTTGAACAGCAGGAAATAGAGCATCATGTCGATGCTCTTGGTGCCGCGCTCGACGATCTTGGTGAGGCTTCCGGTGCGCCGCTCGAGGTGGAATCGCAGCGACAGGTCGTGGACGTGGCGGAACACCCGCCCGGCGAGCTTGCGCGCCGCGCGCTGGCCGACCTTTTCGAACAGAGCGTTGCGGAGGTTGTCGGCGAGCACCCCGGCGAAGCGCGCGACGCTGTAGGCGACGACCAGTCCGGCGACGACCGCGAACACCGCGGTTCCGGCCGACATGCGGTCGATGACCGCCTTGTAGGCGAACGGCATCAGCAGCACCGCCGCCTTGCCGGCGAGCACCAGCAATACCGCGGCGACCACCCGGGCCTTGAGCTCGCCCTCGCCCTTCGGCCACAGCATCGGCAGGAATCGCAGCAGGGTCCGGAAGCTGCCGCTCCTGCGTTCCGTGATTTGCGCCGCGCTCGCCATCGAGCCGCCAAGGTAGGGACGGCTCGCGCCTGCGGCAAATTGGAACCGGCCCGAGCGGACGGCGGTTTTCCCGTCGCAAGGAGCAAGAGCCATGTCCGACATCGTCGAGCCGATGATCCATGAGGACGCGCTGCCCGGTCACGAGAGCCAGCTGCAGCCCAAGCCCGACTGGGAGCCGCGCTACAAGGGCTCGGATCGCCTGAAGGGCAAGGTCGCCTTGATCACCGGGGCCGACAGCGGCATCGGCCGGGCGGTCGCGGCTTTGTTCGCGCGCGAGGGCGCCGACGTCGCCATCCTCTACCTGTGCGAGCACGACGACGCGAACAAGACCAAGGCGATCGTCGAGAAGGAGGGCCGCAAGGCGATCGCGATTCCCGGCGACATCGGCGACAAGAGCTTCTGCGAGCGCGCCGTCGCCCAGACCGTCCAACAGCTCGGCCGGCTCGACATATTGGTCAACAACGCCGGCGAGCAGCACCCCGACAAGGACATCCGCGACATCACCGAGGACCAGCTGAAGCGGACGTTCCAGACCAACATCTTCGGCATGTTCTTCATGACCCAAGCCGCCCGGCCGCACCTGAAGAAGGGATCGGCGATCATCAACTGCACGTCGGTGACGATGTACAAGGGCTCGGACGATTTGCTCGACTACAGCGCGACCAAGGGCGCGATCACCGCCTTCACCCGCTCGCTGTCGCAGAACCTCGTCAAGGACGGGATCCGGGTCAACGCGGTCGCGCCCGGGCCGATCTGGACTCCGCTCAATCCGATGGGCGGCCAGCCGCCCGAGGACATGAAGGAGTTCGGCAAGAGTGTGCCGATGGGCCGGCCCGGCCAGCCCAACGAGGTCGCTCCGTCCTTCCTGTTCCTCGCCTGCGAGGATGCAAGCTACATGACCGGCCAGACCTTGCATCCCAACGGCGGGGTCGTCGTCAACGGCTGAGCCCGGATTCGCCTCGCCCGTTGACCGCTCGCGGGCGGTCCCGGATAGGGCGGCGGTGAGCCCCGACCCGCAACTCGCCGAAGCCCTGGCGGCGTTCCAGCGCGGCGACCTCGACCAGGCGCAGCGCCTGGCCGAGGGCCTCGCAACCGGCGCTCCTTCGCCCGCGATCGACCATTTGCTCGGCCTGATCCACTGCCGCCGAGGCGACCCGGGCAGCGGGGTCGAACATCTCCGCCGGGCGCTCGAGGCCGAGCCGGGCAACGCCGCCTACCGGCTGATCCTGTCGCGCGCGCTGGTCGACGCGGGCCGGGCCGCCGAAGCGCTGGCACTGCCCCGGCCCGAGCCGAGCGCAGCCCCCGCAGGCCTCGCGCTGTGGCACGCGCGGGCCGAGGCCGCCGATGCCGCCGGCGACGCCCGGGCCGCCAAGGAGGCCTGGGAGGTCATCGCCGCGGCAAGGCCCGCCGACGGGCGGGCGTGGAACAATCTCGGCAATGCGCTGGCGGCGCTGTCGGACTGGCAAGGAGCGGCCGACGCGCTGGGCCGGGCCGCCGAGCTCAACCCGGCGGAGGCCCCGATCCGGCGGAACCTGGCGGTGGCGCTCGCCAGGCTGGAGCGGTTCGAGGACAGCGCCGGGCAGCTCCGGGAGGCCGCCCGGCTCGATCCGGGCGATCTCGAGACCCGGCTGACCCTTGCCCGGCTGCTTGCCGATCTCGATCGCCACGAGGAGGCGCTGGCGCAGCTCGAGCAGGCGTCGGCGCTCGCGCCGGGCAGCTTCGAGGTGGCGATCGCGCGCGGCCGCAGCCTGGTCGCGCTGAGCGCCTTCGACGAAGCGGAACGAGCCTATGAGGCCGCCCTCGCCACGTCGCCCGCCGACCGGACCGCGTTCCACGAGCTCGGCCTGCTGCTCGAGCGCACCAACCGGATGGACGCTCTCCGCGACCTTCTCGGCCGGGCGACGGGCG
>DASTZO010000002.1:0-2964 GCA_035764265.1 Sphingomicrobium sp. | reverse complement strand
AGCGAATGCCCGCCGGGGCGACGAACGGGGTCTTGGGCTGGCTCGCAAGCGCGATTTTCGCCCATTGCTTGAAGATCGGCGCCGCGATCCGCCCGCCCTGCGCGTAGCCGCCGAGGCTGCGCGGCTGGTCATAGCCCAAGTAGACCCCGGCGACGACGTCCGGAGTGCCGCCGACGAACCACACGTTGGTCGGGCCAGAGGTGGTCCCGGTCTTGCCGAACAGCGGCCGGTCGAGGTCGCGGAGAACGGTCGCGGTGCCGCGCTCGACGACCCCGGTGAGGATGTGGACCATCTGGAACGCGGCCATCGGGTCAAGCAGCTGGCGGGTGCGCACCGGCGGCCGCGGCATGCCCTTGCCGTCCCATTCGGCGGCGCTGCAATTGTCCATGATCTGGCAGCGGTTGTCGGTCCGGAAGATGACCTTGCCGTTGCGGTCCTGGATGAAGTCGATCAGAGTCGGCCGCACCGAGCGCCCGTGGTTGGCGAGGATCGCATAGGCGTTGGTCAGCTTGAGCACCGTGGTGTCGCCGGCGCCGAGCGCGATCGAGAGGTAATCGGGATAGTCGCCGACCCCGAGCTTGCGGGCGGTGTCGGTGACCTTGGCGATGCCGGTCTGCGAGGCGGCCCGGACGGTCATCAGGTTGCGGGACTGCTCGACCCCCCAGCGCATCGTCTTGGGCCCCGAATAGCGGCGGTCGAAATTGACGAAGCATTTGTTGCCGAGCCCCGCCCCCTGCCAGACGCAGAAGGGGGAATCGACGATGATCGAAGCCGGGGTCATGCCGTTCTCGAGCGCGGTCTCGTAGACGATCGGCTTGAACGCCGAGCCCGGCTGGCGGAGCGCCTGGGTCGCCCGGTTGTAGCTCGAGCCGATGACGTCGAAGCCGCCCTGCATCGCCAGCACCCGGCCGGTGCGGACCTCCTCGGCGACGAAGCCGCCGCCGATCTCCGGGATCGAGCGCAGCGCGTAATCGTCGCCGGCGATTTTCTTGACGACGATGATCATTCCCGGCCGCAGATGGGTGAAGGCGGCGCCGCCCTCACCGCGCTTGGGCATCGAGGCGGCGGACGCCGGAAGAATGCCGGTCGAGCCGTTGGCAAAGCCGATCCGCGCTTCACCGCCGGTCTTCGACAGAACGACCGCCTTGCGCCAGTCGGGAAAGCCGGTCCCGACCGGCGCCCGGTCGAGCTGCCCCGCCCAGTCGCTCGAGATGTCGACGCTGAGGCCCGGGTCGCGCCAGCCGCGGCCGCCGTCGAACTTGGCGAGGCCTTCGCGAAGGGCCTCGGCGGCGGCCGCCTGCATGTGCGGGACCACCGAGGTCCTGACCCACAGGCCGCCGGCATAGACGCTGTTGGGGCCCTCGTCCGCCTCCTCGCCGAAGCGCCGGATCAGGTCGCGGCGCACCTCCTCCATGAAATAGCCGCCCATCTCGCGGAACTTGGCGTTGCTTCCATAGCGGATGGTGCCGAGCGACGTGGCGGCGGCGGCGGCCATCTGCTCGGGCGTGATGTAGCCGTTGCTGACCATCTCGCGGAGCACGTAGTTGCGGCGCGCGACCGCCCGCCCGGTCGCCCGCACCGGGTCGTAGTTGGACGGCGCCTTGGGAAGCACCGCGAGATAGGCCGCTTCGGGAAGCGTCAGCTCGCCGACGTCCTTGTCGAAATAGGCGCGGCTCGCCGCCTGCACTCCATAGGCGTTCCGGCCAAGGAAGATCTGGTTCAGGTACAGCTCGAGGATCTGTTCCTTGGTCAGCGTCGATTCGAGCCGGAAGGCGAGGATCGCCTCGCGGATCTTGCGGCCGATCGAGTAGCTGCTGTCCTGGAGCAGCGCTTTCGCCACCTGCTGGGTGATGGTCGAGCCGCCGCGCGCCCGCTCGCCGCTGGTCAGGCTCTTGCGGGTGAAGTCGAACACCGCCCCGACCAGGCCCGGATAGTCGATGCCGCCGTGGCGGAAGAAGGTCTTGTCCTCGGCCGACAGGAACGCGTGGATGACCAATGGCGGATATTCGTCATAGGCGAGCTCGACCCGCCGCTCGCGGGCGAAGGTCTGCACCGGGTTGCCGTCGTAACCGCGCACGTTGGTGGGCAGCGGCGGCTGGTAGGCGAGCAGCTTCTCGGAGGTCGGCAGGCCGGTGGCGAAGAACAGCCAGACCGCGGCGAAGAACAGGAAGCCGACTCCGCCGATCCATGCGCCGCGGCGCACCCAGCGGCGCTCGAACCAGGGATCGATGCGGTCGTGAACCCGGCGGTTGAACCCCACCAGGTCGGGCAGCCGCAGGTCAGGAACGGTCAGGCGCCTTGGATCGATCTTGGCGAATTTCATTTGGGCAGGCATCTAGCCGGTTCGGCGAGGCCCGCAAAGCCGGATCAGCGGCGGCCCTTAGCGGCGCGCGCGCGCGGCGACGTCGGCTTCGATGGTCTCGGCAAGCCCGGCGACCAGCGCCGCTCGATGATCGGGCGAGCGCAGCAGCAGCTCGTCGTCGGCATTGCTGACGTAGCCGGCCTCGAACAGCACCGCCGGCGCCTCGGCCCGGCGGAGCACGTGGAAGGTCGCGAAGCGGTGCGGCTCGGGGCGCATCTCGACCCGCGCCGCCGACTTGCGGACCAGCCGCGTGGCGAGATCGGCCGACGCGCTCATCAGGCTGCGCAGCGCAAGGTCGGAAAGCATCGAGCGGACCGATCCGTCGGTGGCCCCGGCGGCCCCGCCCGCATTCTCGGCCTCGGCGAACCGGGCCGCCTCGGCGTCCGACGCGACGTCGGACAGCGAATAAACGGTCGCACCGCGGGCCAGGGGGTTGGGCGCGCTGTCCATGTGCAGCGACAGGAACAGACTGGCGCCGAGCCCGCGGGCGACCCCGGCCCGCTCCTCGAGCGTCAGGTAGCGGTCGCTGTCGCGGGTCAGTGCGACGCGGACCCGGCCGCGCTCGACCAGCCGGTCGCGGAGCTCGCGCGCCAGCGCCAGCG
>DASTZO010000001.1:0-6095 GCA_035764265.1 Sphingomicrobium sp. | reverse complement strand
CCCTCGAGCCCGAGGTCGTCGGCCTCGGCCTGGCCCATCGCGTTCAGGAGCTGGAAGCCGGCGACGTAGGCGTCCCGCCGGGCGGTCACCAGCGCGACCTGCGAGTTGAGCAGCTCCTGCTCGGCGTTGAGGACGTCGAGCACGGTGCGGGTGCCGACGCTCTGCTCGGCCCGCGCGCCTTCCAGAGCCAGCTCGTTGGCCCGGACCGCCACTTCGTTCGACGCGATCGCGTTCTGCGCCGCCTGGTAGCTGGCGAACGCCGACCGGGTGTTCGAGACCACCGCCCGCTCGGTGGCGACCATCTGCTCGAGGAACTGGCCCTCGAGCGCCTGGGCGGCGCGGATTCGGGCCGCCGGAAGCCCGCCCTGGTAGAGCGGGATGCGGGCGTTGAGCCCGGCGCTGGTCTGGGTGCCGCTGCTCGGAAGCGGTCCCTCGTTGCCGCCCAGCGCATTGATGTAGTCGCCGCTGACCACTCCCGACACGGTCGGCAGGCGTCCCGCCCGGGCCACCCGGACATCGAGCCCGGCGGCCGAAGCCTGGCGGGTGACGGCGACCAGGTCCGGGTTGCTGGCGAGCGCGATTCGCACCGCTTCGTCGGGGGTCGCCGGCAGCGGCGGCAGCGGCGGCGGCGGCGCCAGCGCGTCCGGGCGCTTGCCGATCACCCGCCGGTAATTCTCCTCGCTCCCAGTCAGCCGCCCCTGCGCGGTGGCGAGGTTCGACCGGCCGAGCTGCAGCCGCGCTTCGGACTGGGCGACGTCGGTTCGGGTCAGATCGCCGATCTCGAAGCGGTCGCGCGTCGCCTCGAGGTTGGTGCCCAGCACCCGCACGTTGTTGGCATTGAGTTCGACGATCGCCCGGTCGCGGATCACGTCCATGTAGGCGGCGACCGCCTCGGTGAACACGTCGCCCTCGACCGCGCGCAGCGTCGCCCGCCCCGCCTCGACCCGGGTCTCGGCGGCCCGGACGCTGTTGCGGACGCTGCCGCCGCTGAACAATGGGTAGCTGAGGTCGACTCCGACCGACAGGTCGGGGCCCTTGCCGCCGGTGTCGAGGATGCCGCTTCGGGTCAGGTCGCGGTTGAGCCCCGCGGTCGCGCTGACCGACGGCCGGCCGGCGGCTCGGGCGATCGCGACATTGGCGTCGGTCACCCGCAGCGCCTCGCGCTGGCCGGTGATCGTGGGATTGGTCCGGTAGGTCGACAGCAGGGCCTCGCGCAGCGTGTCGGCCGATGCGGTCCCCGCCATCAGCGCCGCCGCCAGCGACGCCAGTGCAAGCCTGCGCAACACGCTTCTCACCTTTCGAACCTGAAGCCCCGTGGCCGCGAGAATCCCGGCAGAGCGGCGACTCCGGCGTCGGCGATCGACAGATAGCCGAAGGCCCCGGCGACCTTCTGGCCGACGATCAGCCGGGTGATGCCGCCTTCGGCGAGCGCCGCTCCGAGCCGCCCGCGCTCGGCGAGCTGCTTGACGATGGCGTCCGGGATAGTTTCGACGGCCCCGTCGATCAGGATCAGGTCGTAGGGCGCGCCGGCCTTGTGGCCCGCCTCGAGCGGCCCCTCGGCGGTTTCGACCCCGAGCTCGCGGGCGCGGGCGGCGAGCTCGGCCGAGCTTTCGAGCGCCACGGCCTCGCAGCCGATCGCGCCGAGCACCGCCGCCGTGTAGCCGGTGCCGGCTCCGACCACGAGCGCGAGCTCGCCCGGCTTGGGCGCCATCTGGGTCAGCAGCTGGCCGAGCACGGCCGGCGCCGCCAGGAAGCGCCCGCCCCCAATCGGCAGCGACCGGTCGGCATAAGCCAGCGGCCGGTTGTCCTCGAGCACGAAGCGCTCGCGGGCGACCGATCCCATCGCCTCGAGCACCAGGGGGTCGGTGACTCCGACCGGGCGCAGCTGGTTGTCGATCATCGTTCGGCGCGCGGCCGCGAAGTCGGGGATCGGAAGCTGGACCGTCATAGCTGTTATATGCCGCTAACACACCTGGGATGCAAGGCCGCTCTTACCGGCAGCCTGGCGCCGCGCCAACCGCCGTTGGTCGAACGACGAGCGGCTGCGGTCAATCGCTCCAACGGCCCGCTGCGGGGAATGGAGTTGAATTCCAGGGCGGGTTGATGCTTGACGCCGGGCGCGAAGCCCCCGACATGGCGCGCCTCGGCCCGATGGCGGAGTGGTTACGCAGAGGACTGCAAATCCTTGCACGCCGGTTCGATTCCGGCTCGGGCCTCCACTCTTCTCAGCACCGCGCTTACCGGCCCCGGGGCCGCGCCGCCTTCAGAACTTGACGTCGACGTTCATCGTGAACGACCGCCCGCGCGGGTCGGCGACGCGCGGCTCCCACGAGCTGCCGCTGCCGGTGTTGCTGTCGTAGGCGATGGCGAACGGCGGGTCCTTGTCGAACAAGTTCTTGATGCCCGCGGTGATCCGCAGCCGGTCGGTGACCTCCATGGCCGCCGACAAATTGTAGATCACATATTTGTCCACCCGCTTCTCGTCGTTGGGCGGGTCGATCGCTCCGCTGAGGACCCCAGGCAATTGCTGGTTCCGGGAGCCCGAGCGCCAGACCTGGGTCAGCGACGTGGTCAATGCCCCGCGATTGTAGCTGACGAAGGCGTTGTGCTTCCACTTGAGGCCCAGGTCGCCGCTGAACGAGAAGACTCCGCGGCGGTTCTCGAACGGGCCGCCTTCGATCAGCTGCTCCTTCTTCTTGAGCAGATAGGTGCCGTCGAGGCCTCCCGACACCCGCCCGCCGAGCAGCCGCCCGGCGCCGCGCAAGGCAATCTCGATGCCCTGCGTCTTCGACCCGCCGATGTTGACCCAGCTCAAGTCGATGGCGGTCAAATTGCCGGCCGAGTCGCGGATGAACAGCCGCTCGAGCAAGGGCGCGTTATCGCGGTGTTTGACCTGGTTGAGGGTGAAGAGCTGGATCGTGTCCTTGCGATTGATCGTCCACCAGTCGACCGAGGCGCTGAAATTGGGCGCTGGCTCGAAGACGATTCCGAGGCTCGCCATCTTGGCGGTTTCCGGGCCGAGGTCCGGGTTGCCGCCGCTGATGATGTCGACCGCCCTGGCCAGGGACGCGCAATTGGGGTCCGTGGTGTTGGGGATGCCGCCGGGGCATTTGATCGGGTCGGCGAGGTCGGCGCCGGTGAACAGCGATTCCACCCGGCCGTTGAACAATTGGTTGAAGGTCGGCGCCCTGAAGCCCGTGTTGTAATTGCCGCGCAGCATCAGCTGCCGCATCGGCCGGTACTTGAACGACACCATCGGGTTCTCGGTCGTCCCGAAATCGGAATAATCGTCGATCCGGCCGGCCAGCGTCACCTCGAGCCCGTCGAGGATCGGCAGCAGAACCTCGCCGTAAGCCGCCTTGATGCTGCGCGACACGCCTTCCAGCGCATTGGCGTCGTCGAACGGCGCGGCGATGATCGTCGGCCGTGCGAGCGCCTCGCGCTCGTCGCCGTTGAAGCGGTATTTTTCCTTGCGGTAATCGACCCCCAGCGCCGCCCGGACGGTTCCGCCGGGAAGCTCGAACAGCGATCCGGACACGGAGCCGTCGACCTGCATAGTCGAATATTTGCCGCCGTAGAGGATGACCCCTTCCGCCGACACCGCCGCGAGCGCATCCAGCGCCGCCTTCGACTGGGTCTGGCCGGGCAGCAGGAACGGGTTGATCAACCCGCTGTTGAGAAGGCCGATGATTCCGGGCCCAGGCGCCCCGGGAGCGGTCGGCGCGGTGGGATCGGGAGCGCCGCTCGCCAGAGTGCCGCGGTAATAATAGCCGGTGCCGAGCTCCGACTGCGACTCGCTGGTCGCGTAGGATGCGCCGGTGCGATAGTCCCAGCCGCCGAACAGCGGCCCGTCGGCGCCCAGCGCGTAGCGCATGGTCTTGGTGTCGGTGGTGATCTCGCGCCGCCCGCACTCGATGCAGCGCCAGCGGTAGGCAAAGCCGTCCCTCGGCCGGGTCGCCAGGGTCGGAAAGGCGGCGATCAGCCGGTTGTAGACCTCGTCATAGCCGGGCGCGCCGACCGGATGCTCGTAGCGCTGGCTGGTCGTGTTGGGAGTGATCTGCAGGTGCGAAAAGCGCTTGGCCGCGGTCGCGTCGGAGCCGGTGATCTCGCCGACGATCTCGTGCTCGCCCAGCCTCGCGACCCCGCGGCCGAGCCAGGTCAATGTCTCCAGCGGCTGCTGCAGCACCGCCGCACGCCCCGTGTCCCAGGCGCAGGCGAGCGCGGCCGTCGGCACCGCCCACAGAACGGGGTCATAGGGGCCCATTCCGTCGATGGAGTCGCAACCCTCGGCCCCGGGCAGGTCGAGCACGTTGAGGCCGCCGCTGGCCAAGGTGGTGGTGCCGGGGATCAAGGGGAACGACCCGGCGGTCGGGAAGAAGGTATTGGAGAGCGCGAAGATGGTCGCGTGAGGCGTTCCGCGGGTGTCGACCGACAGGCCGCGGTCGGGCTGGAAGGTGTTGACGAAATCGCGCTGGTCGCCGCGCAGCTCGGGGATGTCGCTCCAGCTGACGGCGGCCATGACGTTGAAGCCGTTCTCCTCGAGGTCGCCGTAGCCGGCGATCGCGGAGGTTCGGAAGATGGTATGATCCCCCTCCTCGGCGACATCGGTGAAACCCTGGATTCCGAGGCCCTGGTAATCCTTGCGCAGGATGAAGTTGATCACCCCGCCGATCGCGTCGGTGCCGTAGATCGCCGACGCGCCTTCCTTGAGCACCTCGACCCGCTCGACCGCGGCGAACGGGATCTGGTTGACGTCGACCGCCGAGCCCTGGAGGCCGTGGGCGGCGACGCGCCGGCCGTTGAGCAGGATCAGGGTCGCACCCGACCCCTGCCCGCGCAAATTGGCGAACGAGGCCCCGTTGTTGCCGCGCTGCTGGCCGCTGACGACGTCGGCGTTGCTGGCCAAATTGTCGCCGGCGGTGCCGTTGGTCGGCAGGTAGGCGATCAGCTGCTCGGGGTTGCTGATCGCGTTGCGCTCGAGTTCGCGGGTGGTGATGATCTGCAGCGGCAGCGCGCTGTCGTTCGGGTTGCGCCGGATCCGCGAGCCGGTGACGATGATCTCCTGGCTCGCCGCTTGGGGCGGAGGGCCGCTGGTCACGTCCGCGCCGGTCGGCGGAGTCTCGGCGGTGGTCGGAGTCGTCGCCGGCTCGGTCGTCTCCTCCTCCGGCTGGCTGGTCTGCGCCTGCGCGGGCGCGGCCGTCGCCAGGAACAGCGCCGCGAACGCGGTGCCCGAAGCCAAAACGGTTTTGAATCGCGAAACGACCATGGTGCCCCCCTGCCCTCGAGTCCGATTTGTGTAACAAAAGGGCTCCTTAGGCCGAAGCGATTTCTTCAGCCTCCAGAAACGGTTGCGACAAGCCGCTTCCGGGAGGTCAATTTTCCTCGGCGACCAGGACCAGCGCGGCGTCCATCGCGTCCCTGGCGCTGCCGCCACCCGGGACGTCGTTGGCGTAGATCGCAAACAGCAGGGTCCGGCCGCTCCTGGCGACCAGATAGCCGGCAAGCGCATTGGTCGCGTTGAGGGTCCCGGTCTTGGCGAACAGCCGTCCCCGGAGCCAAGTCCCCTTGAACCGCTCGTCGAGAGTCCCGTCGACCCCGGCGATCGGCAGCGTTCCTCGCCACTGCGCGGCCCAGGGCTGCGCGTCGATCCAGCGCAGCAGCCGGATGGTGGCGCGCGGGGCGACCCGGTTGTAGGTCGACATGCCCGACCCGTCGGAAAAGTCGTACTGCGTCCGCGGCACTCCGGCGCTCGTCAGCATCGCTTCGATCGCCGCGACGCCGTCGGCGATCGAGCCGTCGCCCTCCTGCCGCCCGACCCGGCGCAGCATCAGCTCGGCGTGGACGTTCTGGCTGAGCTTGTTGATGGTCTTGAGGTCCTGAAGCAGCGGCGGGCCGGCCAGTCGCGCGAGCACGGCCGGCCCGGCGGGGCGCGGGGCGGCGGCCCGTTCGCCCTTGGGCATCGGCGGGCGGTGCCGGGCCGTGACTTCGCCGCCAACCGTTACTCCCCGCTCGAGCAGCAATGACCGCAGGCGCCAGGCGGCAAAGTGCGCCGGGTCGTCGATCCCGAGCTCGAGCAGCTCGGGCTCGGCGCCGGC